>JAGDAU010000144.1 GCA_017959365.1 Prevotella sp. | reverse complement strand
TGGTGGAAATTCGGTGTGTATATGGACAAGTACTTTGAGGATCACTCCTCAATGCTTCAGCTGGACTACGACGGCTATGGCGAGGGTGAGGAATGGCAGCAAAAGAAGGAACACCGCTATCTGCTCTATGATTTCAAGGACTGGATGCTTGGCATGGAGTTTAACTACAAACCGAATAACTGGCTCAACGATATCGTCTTTGAGTATATATACACTAAATATCAGAGCGGTCCAATCTATCACGACCATACGCAGGGCATCAGCGACCATATCGGTGGCAACGACAATTTCTACAATCATTACATCTATCCGGGTTGGCAACACTGGGGTCAGGTGATAGGTAACCCCCTTTACAGTTCACCCGTTTATAATGATGATGGTCAGGTGTATGTCAGAAACAACCGCTTTATGGCATTCCACCTTGGTATGTCGGGCAGACCAACAGACTTCCTCTCATGGCGCTGTCTTACCACCTGGCAGGAGGGTCTTGGCACATACGAACATCCTTACAAGGATAAACATCACAACCTGAGCACCATGTTGGAGGCTACATACCGTCTGCATGGCATAAAGAAGATTTCCTGGATGAACGGCATAACCATAACAGCCGGCTATGGCATGGACTTCGGTGCAATCCTTGATGGTGTCAACTATGGCGGTCAGCTGACAGTGGCAAAGAGATGGTAGCTGAAGTTGACAAGTTGACGAGTTGACAAGGTGATTAGTTGAGTGTATTTCGTTATACTGAAATAACGATTAAACGAATAAACGTAATAACGAGAATGGGAAAATATACATATATAATATTACTTTCGGTAGTGATGGCGCTTGCCGCTTGCTCGGTAGAGACAGATAATGTGGATGATGTGGAGGGTATGTGGCATCTCACGAAGATTGAGACCATTGACAGCGAGACTGGCGCAACCATAACAGAGAATGTGTCAGACAAGATGATCTTCTGGTCATTCCAGCGCCACCTGCTGTTGATGGAATATAAAGAGGGTGGGGCGGCTGCCGTGTTATATAAGACAGAGGTGAAAGACAAGAAAGTAGCACTGACGAATCCCCGTGTTGACGACCGTGAGAATGGGGATCCGGCTATTGAGTCATTAGAGCCGCTTGTGCCATACTCGATAGACACTCTTGAGCCTGTGTTGACAATCGTTTCGGCAAAGAGTAGTAAACTTGTTCTGAGTACAGATGTCAGAAAGTATTATTTCAAGAAATTCTGATGCAGAGAAAATACTATGAAAACTATACTGTTTTGTGATAACACCCTATGGGGATTGGTTAATTTCCGGGGAAGGGTGATAGAGCATTTCCGGGACAACGGATACAGGGTTGTGCTATGCGCTCCGGAGAAGGAGGATAAGCAGATGCGTACCACATTGCCGGACGGTGTGGGGTTTGAACCTATTCGTATGGGTCGCAACTCAAAAAATCCTATCAATGACCTGAGGTATATGTTCAGGTTATATAAGATTTTCCGTCGTGTGCGTCCTGACTATGTTTTCACTTATACCATCAAACCCAATATTTACGGTTCTCTTGTGGCCTCATGGCTCAAGATACCCCTTACCTGCATGATGGCTGGTATGGGATATGTGTTCAATAATGATGGGCTGGCATCGCGTGTAGCGCGGAGGTTATACCGCATCGGTTTGAGTCATGCTCAGAATGTGTTGCTGCTTAACAATGATAATAGAGCTCGCGTGGTGGAAATGGGGATGTGTGATCCAAATAAGATAATCTTGCTCCAGGGTGGTGAGGGTCTTGACCTTCAAACATTTCATTATTTCGATAATGAGTCCTCGGATGTTCTATTCCTCTTTGTTGGTCGTCTGTCATGGGATAAGGGCTATGGGGAATTTGTAGAGGCTGCAAAAAAGGTAACCGTCATGAATCCCGAGGTGACATTTAATATCTATGGTTCATTGGATCCCTCTTATCCTAATAATGTTTCTGAAGATATTGTAAAATCTGATACGGATGCTGGTATATATGAATATAAAGGCTTTGTACCGGATATGAATGAAATATATCGCAGGAAAGGCATTGTAATGGTATTACCTTCTTATCATGAGGGCATGAGCCGTTCGCTGATGGAAGCCTGTGCCGTAGGCAAACCAATCATAACGACTAATATTGCCGGTTGCAGGGAGTTTGTTGATGACGGCATAAATGGTTATTTGGTTCCGGTGAAGGATTCTCAGGCCTTGGCAGATGCCATGATGAAATATCTGGCTTTGGCAGATGACGAGAAAAAGAAGTTTTCGTTGGCCAGCCGCAAGCACGCAGAGAAATACTTTGATGTCAACGATGTGATACGCATCTACGACGAGATTGTGCATGATGCTATAAAATGATGAATAGTATGCCCAGAGTTTGTGTCTTGATGTCAACATACGATGGTGAGCGGTATATCCGCGAGCAGATAGACTCCATCCTCGCACAGCGGGATGTGGAGGTTAGCCTGCTTGTGCGTGACGATGGCTCAACGGACGGAACCCATGTCATACTCGATGAATATCAGAAGAAAGGTCTTTTGAAATGGTACACTGGCGATAATCTCAAACCGGCACGCAGTTTCATGCAGCTGCTCCGAGATGCCCCTAATTGCGACTATTATGCCTTTGCTGACCAAGATGACTTCTGGATGAATGACAAATTATACGCTGCCTGCCAGATGTTGGAAACAAACAGCGACAAACCGGCACTTTACTTCGGTCAGACTCAGTTGGCCGACAAGGATTTGAATCCTATTGACAGCGTGGTGATAAATCCTTTTCTTACCTTCGGTGAGTCATTGGTATATTATTTTGTAGGTGGGTGTACCATGGTAATGAATAGTCGATTGCGTGAGATAGTCAATAAGTACCGTCCCAAAGAACTTTTTATGCATGATGTATGGATATATTCTGTAGCTCTGGCTATTGGTGCATTTGTTGCATTCGATAAAGTTCCGCGTATCATGTATCGCCAGCATGGTGGCAATACCGTAGGACAGGGCTTTGGTGCTTGGGAGATGTGGAAACGCAGATTTGACAGACTAAGAAACGAAAGAAGAATCCGTAGTCGTGTAGCACGAGAAATCCATGACGGTTATAAAGATTATATTACTGCCGACAACAGAGAAATCCTTAATAAGGTATTGTCCTATAGGAAAAGTTTCTTAGGTCGTATGTCATTATTGCGTGACCGCCGATTCACGACATCCCACACTACAACGAACATATTTTTTAAATTAGCAGTATTATTAGGTACTTTCTGATGAAAAATCCCAAAATATCCATAATAACGATTTCCTTCAACAGTGAGAAATACATAGAGGAGACGATAAAGAGTGTCATTTCTCAGAACTACGATAATCTTGAGTATATAATCATTGATGGTGGTTCCACCGACTCGACATTGTCCATTGTAGAGAAGTATAAGGAATTTATTTCCAAGGTTATTTCAGAACCAGACCGTGGTATCAGTGATGCTTTCAATAAGGGTATACTCAATGCAACAGGTAATGTGATTGGTATTATCAATTCGGATGATATAATGTTACCAGGTACGCTTAATGCACTTGCATCAGCATACGAAGAAGATGTTGACATATATAGGATGAATATTCAGATATGGATGTCTGAAACAGATGAGAAGTTCCACGAGCGACCGTCGATGTCATTCCCTCTCATAGACTTTTCTGTCCATGTGGCTCATCAGGGCACCTTCGTGAGGTCTGAGGCATATAGGATGTACGGTATGTTTGACGTAGGGTTCAGATATTGTATGGATTATGACTTTCTGATGCGTTGCTATAGGCGTGGTGCTAAGATGAAGTATATTGACCATGACTCGGCGTTGTTTAGAATAGGTGGTGCCACAAGCACACCATTCAGTAAGAAACGTCAGGAATACATGAGGCTGATAACAAAAAATGGCGGTAGCAGGCTTATGTCGTATGTGTACGTTATAGGAATGAGCTTGCGAGAAGTGGCGAAGAGTTTCCTTGACCTGTTTGGAGAGGGACTAAAGAGGAAATTAAGATATGGCTCAAGACGTCAGTCATCGTAAAAACGGACGGACTATCTGGTAAGCCTTATAACAATACATTCTCCTCCAGTAATGTTTTCCCAGCCTAATTCTGTAGTGTTACGTGATGTGGCGATGTCGATTTTGTTGCTTTGGTTGTCTATTCTGTGCTCCATTCTTGCCTGCCTCCATTTCCCTTTTATACTGATGCTTGGACGTGTGATGGTCTTGTCATACTTATTGACGATAGTCAAGACTAATGAGTTATCTCTCTCAAACACCCCAGTCATTAAGTAAGGAGGCAAATGGGTTACGTATTTATTGCTTTTGCCAGCAAAATCAACTTTATTGTCCGGCCCGGTATATATGTCACTTAGTCTTTCGGAATGGTAGCATCCCTTCCATTCATATCTCAGTATAACATTCTTTAGGATATCGTTTATATACCTATTTATTTCTTTTGCATAATCATATCTTATCGTGGTTTGCTGCATCCTGTCAACGATACCCTCTGAAGGCAGATTCGGGTTTGGAATGGCATAGATATCGTATGTGCCAAGTCTGTTGCGCACAGCTTCCACTAAATATGTGCTATTATCATGTGATGCCAAAGCCTTTGCCATCTCTATCGTATTGCTATTGCTGATTTTTCCGTAGAATATGTTGCCATGCTCATTGTGAAAGCCTAAAGATACATCATTACCTTGCTTCTCTATCCAGGCTTTTCTTATTTTACCAAATTCACCACTTATGAATTTAGTGCTGAATGACTTTTTTGATGGTGAGTAAACATATAGTTTATATCCACCATCTGAAGCATTGTTGTTACTTACAATGTATAATCCACCATTCTCATATATGGTTTGTATAGCAGAGATGTTATTGTGGGTCTTTGATGACTTGAATTGCCAAGTGTCAGCCCCCCTTTTTTGACTGAGGTCATGAAATACAGTTACCTTGTTGTCCCATGCGATACATAAATCCGCATGGCCATTACCATCGAAGTCACCAAGGCTTACCTTCCTGTAGTCGGTGCCTTTTATCATGGAGTTGTTGATGTTATTGTCTCTTGCAGTATCAGTATACCTGCCAAGTGTCGTGGCAGCCATCAACCTGCCGTCACCAGTGATACAACATAGGTCATCATAACCATCTTGATTAAAGTCCGCGATAAATGGCACGCTATTATTATACACCTTATATCCGGTGCCGGCAATGTATGTGGTGTCTGGCGTCGCAATAAGCCATGAGCCGTTGTTTTCATTATTCCATATAGCAATGTCTGGATGTGGGTTCTTTGCCCTGCTCAGAAAACCAAAAAATACGGTGTTGTTGTCATTTTTAAACATGTTTTTATATACAAGATCCTCTTTCCAGCCTTGTCGCTTGCTGTGTTCGTAATCGCGTTTTATCATGTTTACTTCTATCGGATCGTAACAGAAATACATCAGTCCCATGCATCCGTAGGCAATAGGTGCAAATGCCCCCAACCTGATGTAAGCCTTTTGCTTTTCTTTTGGAAAACGTATCACATCTTCTGTTACTTTAATGGTGCTCCATAGTGGTCGGTTCCCAGCCAATTTCCTGAATAGTGCCAGATTGGAGTAATACATGAAGTCCCAATTTCTGTCGTAGTCGCTGAACAGTATATTCTGGTAATAATTGTCAAAACAGACCACGGGAAGATTCAGATTCTCACCAGCAAACAAATTGCAGTAATTCTCAAATTCGCTCCATTTCCGGAAACCGTATGATGGTAGCAGATTTACATAAAATAATTTGTCCGGATAGTTCTTTTTGAACGAAGCCAAGGCTGTTGATATCGAGTTGAGGCTGTTTTCTCGCGGCTCGTCCATATAGAACCTGCCAGCTATATTGGGATTTTTCTTCAGTGAAGCATCAAAATGATGGCCGTTGAACAGTATATAATCTTTTGAACTGAGTATGCCGTCATTTATTAGTCTTGCCATAGTGGTATTAGCGTCACCTGACTTGTAATGCTTGAGATGCTCACCACTGAAAAGATTAAATCCTGCCTCCTTTGCCTTCGCATAGTGTGATTTGGTGAGGTTATAGTCGTCAACTATCGGTGGATCTTTGAATGTTCCGATGATAAAGTCTTTCTCCCACCAGTATTCTGATGAGTTTTGTGCCAACACTGCAATATGTGCAGATAAGATAAGACCAATGGTTGCAGATATGATTATCTTTGTTCGGAAGGAAGTATATGCTATTTTTTTCATAACCTCAAGATTTTCTGCAAAGGTACGAATAAGCAATTGAAATGCAAAAAAATTCCTTCTGTTTTTGTTAAAAATCAGGAGCCTTCGTTGGATCAAAGAGACCGTTGTAAACTATTGACAAGAGGAAAATGGCCGCATTCATAACAACGATGACAAATTTAGAAAAATAAGAAGGTTTCAGAGTGTAATAAATGCTTGTAATAATGATTATATCTACAATGCCGAATAGTTCACTTACCCTGAACGCGAAGACGGGTAATGCCGAGAATATCACAAGTGACGCTATCGATATTCCCATAATCTTAAGCAGTATTGTGATATATGGATTAAATGCCTTTATTGTTTCATAGAAATATAATGCGTATAGATAAATGAAGACCCTGAACAGGTGAAAGACATTAAATACATTGATGTCCTCGCCCATCAACCCCTTGTCCTTCATTGTCTGATATAATTCTATCTTGTCACTGAACATGGGCAAGGGAATAGACGTGATGATGTTGAAGTGGATGAAATAAAGAAAATAAGTTGCAGGCACTATTGATGCCCATAATATGATTCTTTTGCCGTCTAAGTCTTTGTTTGACAGAAAAACTAAAGGAAGAACTATGGCAGACGAATAATGAAAGAAGAGTGCAATAAGCAGATATGCCAATGCTTTCAGCCTGTTTCCCTCTTGGATGGGCTTAATGGCAAACAAAATCATTGCGGAGGCTATTCCAGCCCTTATCTGTGTCATGTCGTGTAACATGAAGTAATAACTGAAGTACGTGAAAGCCGGAATAAAATACAATGAAGACAGCCTTCTGAATGCTATGAATTTCAGCGTTACACCCAATATTGCATAGAAGAGGAAAAAAAATCGTACATCTAATCTCAGAGCGTTAAAAAAATTGCAAATCCAAGTAAATGATATTTCGCTTACAATCTCCATATTCATGGAACTACCATACATGTATGTGTATTGATAGTTCAGTGAATCGTGGTCGCTTCCTATTTCTCTGAAACCTGCCACAACAATAAGCATGATGCAAATGCCCCAGTATAGGTAGGGCTTATAGTCCATATAGTCCTCTTCCTCAAAGATGGCCAATATGGCTAATACACCGAATATTATTGACAGTAATATCTCAATCTCCATGATTGGAATACAGAGTGTAAGGAATATGAATTATTACTTATTGTCCTCCGGCTTGTCTTGGTTTTCAGAGTCATCAGCGTTTAAGACCTCCACTTCTGTGACAGCGTCGGCTTCGTTGTCGTTGTCGTTCTCGTCAGGTGTAGTGTCGTTGGTATTATCATTTTTCTTCTTTTCCTTCTTGCCTTTCTTTACTTTGTTTGGATCATATTTAACACCAGCGTAGATGGTGACTACAATGAAAGTGAAAAGTAGGAAAATACCACAGAAAATCATCCGTTTAGGAGCTGATGGCTTGATAGGAACTGTTGCCGATTGTATCTGTGTAAAAGCAGGTGTCTCTTCTCTTAGTTTGGCTCTGGCAGCCTGCAGTTGAGTGGAGTGTGCTGTGTAAGCGTTGTATCTCAGCTGCATCTCGTTTTCCAGGTCTTCTAATTGTGACTGGTATTCCTGTAGTGCCAAATCCTGATGTGAATCACTATAGGCTGCATATGCTCTCCTTGCTTTCTCGTATTCTTTCTTTGCGTCCATTTCCAGTCCGAGAGCATACTCAACATCCAATTTTGCTTTTTTTGTACGGTATTCAGTAATAAAAGCCTGTAGCATGGATTTTACAGAGTCTGCAATAGTGGCAGATATGAGTGGGTCTTGATCAGAGACGGAAATGGAGATGACGAAATTTTTCTTGTCCACGGTACATTTTATTTTCGTGCCAATGGAATTGCTTATTTCTGTCTGTCGCTTGGTAAGACGGAAGGGGTCAACCTTTTCATTCTTCCCGTTCTTCTTTCCATTAGGAGCATCTATGGTGTCGGTGTCAAATCGTTCCATGAAATCGTTAATCTTATCTTGCCACCATGCAGATTTTTGCCTATTTGCCAGATGGTCGTAGTATGTCGTTGTAACTTTCCCATCCTTGTCGGTCACTTTTAACTTAAAGAGCCTTGTGCGGAAGTCAACAGAATTAATTACATCTGGATATAATTCGGGCAATATGGCATCAGTGTTGCCTAATTTATTACCAAGGCTAAGACCGAACGAACTGGCTAATGAGGACAGCGAGCCGGCAGCAGTTGCGCTTTTAAGTTCCGGAGCCAATTTTACAGTACTTGTATATGAACGCGGCACCGGTAGGATTATAGCACAAGATATGCCAAAAGCTATTGGCAACCATATAAGGTAAAGATACCATTTTCGTGTCATGGCCTTCAACACGGTCACAATATTCAATTGCTTGATTTCCTTGTTGTTTGCGGTGTTAGTGTTTTGCTCCATATCTTAGAAATATTTTTTTACGGAATTTTTATTTTATCCAGATACCCTTGGCGGTACCTTTGATTACCTTATTATATTGTATCATATTGACTATCATGCCCGGGGTGTTCACCAGACACAGGGCGAGGGTTATGCCGTTGATGCCGAGCCAGCGGCCAAGGATGACGGCTATAGGGATTAGCAGCACGGCTGCCGTGAGGGTCATAATGACCTGCAGGCGCAGTAGTCCGAAACCATTGAGAAAGAACGAATATGCCGAACTGTATATTATCACCAGGGTATAAAGGCCCATGAGTATCGTCAGTGGCACGGGTATGTTAATGCCAGGCACCCATATACGGTATATCGGCTGTGATATGAGCACCAGCACCACCATCAGTGCCGTGAGCAGTAGCAGTATCTTGCGTATGCTGGTCATTGAGCGGCGTATCCACTCCATATCGCCACGGGTGTAAGCGTCTGTCGTGGCAGACCAGAATGGCATGGCTATCACGGTAAACACCATGATGGTTAGGTTGAAGTATTTGTACCCTATCTGATAGGGGTTGACAGCCTCTGGCGTAAACATGTTGGCTACTAAGATGCTGGACGTAAGCACCAGGATGCCGGAGCCAATCTGAATGAGAAAGAACTCTATACCCATTGACAGCAGTTCTCTTACCATCTCCTTGCGGAAGCAACCTACTCGTGGTGACAGCTCTGGGTGGTATTTCATGAATGTCAGCGGCCATGCTATGGCATATATTACCAGTGGCGACAGGGTGTTGACCACAGCTATGGTAAGCAGTGAACAGGTGCCGCCGCGTGAGAGTAGAAAAGTAATGCCAAGCACTACGGTCTGCCCTAATACCGTCAACCCCTGGCTTACAGCTGGCATTTGCAGCGCATAGTATATATTGCCTATTATCTTCAGCACGAAGGTGGCGCATACCAGAGAGAGTGCAATAACGAGCGTACCCCTCAGTCCGGGTATGTGGGTCGTGTCGGTACCTAAGAGTTCATATACATCAAGGGCATTGATAAGTATGAAGGCTACTATCGCTACGGGTATAATCACGGCGATGAGCATCAATAGGGTGGTGGATACGCATTGGCGTGCCTTCTCACTGTCGCCTTTTGCTATGTATTCAGCCAGTTTGTTGCGTAACCCGTTGCCCAATCCGATGTCTAATTGGTCAATCCATATCAGCAGCGTACTGATGGCCAGCCAAAGACCGTTGGCATAACCACCTAAGCACTGCAGAGTCAGTGGCACTATGAGCAGGAATATCAGTCCATACCACCCCTTCAGACAGAACATCACGAGGATATTCTTTCTTATCAGAGATGATCTGCGATTTGATATGCTCGTAGTGTCATTTGTCATGCTGAGCCTACTTGATGATATTAGCCAGTGTGGCAATCATAGTGGCTATAGAAGCCACTGATGTGCCGATAGTCATGGTCTCTGCTAAGCTCATGTGGTTGCGCAGTTTAGCAGGCACAACAATCTCACATCCGGGAGAAGGCTTGGCATTGTGTCCCACCTTGCCCACTTTACCGTTCATATAGATAATATACGTGTCGCGTTTCTTTGCGTCGCCACTGAAGCCTCCAGCCTGATCGATGTAGTAGCTTACGTTCTTGCCCTCAATAAATCCCACGGTATTGGGATACATCACCTCACCGTTTATTTTCACTGTGCCGTTATATTGCGGCACCACGATGCGGTCGCCCTCACGCAGACGGATGTCGGCATCGCTGCCCGGATGTGCCATTGCCTTGTCAAGTTCGATGCCCACCCAGTAGGTGTCACCGAAATAATATTTCTCGATGTCAATATTTTTGTTTTGCTCTGCCATCTGGCTCAGTGCCGCAGCATTGCTGCTGCGCATCAGCACTGCCATCATGTTTTTCTGCTGGTCCTCACGCTGTTTCTTGAGCACTGCTTCCATGCGCAGACGCTCACTTTCGTTGATTTTGCGTTCCAGACGGGCGCCCTTAACGTATGCGAGGTCATTGAATCCACCTGCGGCATTGATGATGTCGCTAAGGCGTGCGTTGCGCTTATCAAGTGTGTATATGCCGGCGAACATCACCTCGCCGTCAACGGTTACGTTTTCCTGTTCATGATACCCGGGACTTTTCCTTACATACACCTCATCGAAAGGCGCCAGCACGAAACCCGGCTCGCCTTCTATCACAAAGCCGTCTTTCAATGAGAAACTGTATGTACGTGCTATTACTGAATCATTGCTCAGCGCCCTTGGGTTGATAATGCGGCGCGCCACATCAACTTTGACCGTTGAGGCAGACTGTTTCAGTCCACCTGCCTGCAGTATGAAATCCTCTATTGTTTCGTTGGCGGCATACTTATATACTCCCGGGAACTGCACCTCGCCATGGATGGTAATGGTCTGTTCCTCTATTGCGTCTTGTCGTGTGGGTATGAACAGTACATCCTCGTTCTGTAACGGTACGTCTGCCACGGTGCCGTTCATGATGCCGTCGATGTCAAGGCGTATCACCTCTAAAGTACGGTCCTCACGCATACGATGCATCACGGCGTGCTTGGTGAAAGCCTCCTCTGTCACTCCCTCAGCCTGCTCGAGCAGTGTGCGTACGCTTGTGATGTCGCCACCCACCTGATACATGCCCGGGCGGAAGACTGCACCTTTCAGCTCAACCATGTTCTCATAGCGTGAGATGATGGAGTCAACGCTCACAGAGTCATCATCGGAGACGTGGACTGAGCTCATATCAAACTCATTGACGTTGTATATAGAGTATTGTTTGCCTGTCTTACGTACCACTCTCACACTACGTGTGTAGGCGTCACCGGTAAATCCACCGGCATAGCGCAATACGGTAGATAGACTCTCGTTTTTAGTCATCTCATAGATCATCGGACGCTTAACCTTACCAGTGACATTCACGAGGCAGTCGTATGGTCCCACCACGATGACATCGTTGTCACCGAGTTTAACGTTGCCGGTAAGGCGGCCGTTAAGGATATAGTCGTATATATCAACTACAGATACCAGCTGATTGTCGCGGTAAACCTTGATATTACGCAACGTACCCAGATCGTTGATACCACCAGCCATGTAAAGCGCATGGAAAACAGTGGCGAAAGCGGATAGGGTGTATGTTCCGGGTTTCTTTACTTCACCCATCACATTCACCATGATGGTGCGTGTCTGCCCAACAGAGAGACGTATCTGTGAGCCGTTGTATCGTTGTCCGAGCTGTGATTTCAGCCGGCTGTTAGCCTGAGCCACGGTCAGTCCGCTCACCTGCACGGGACCAAAACCGTCGATGTTTATATATCCATCGGGAGTTACTGTTGCCTCTACCGACTTCTGTGAAGCACCGTAGATGTCGATATATACGGCATCTCCCGGACCGAGACGGTAGTTCTGAGGTGTAGCAATGTTCATGTTCGGCTCAAAAGAAAGGTCATCGTTATTGAATATATCGCGTCCGAACACTTTCTTCTTTTTCTTGTCTCTCTCTATTTTCTGTATCAGGCGTTCATACATCCTTGCGGTATCACCCTCAAGGAAAGAGTCCATCTCATCTTGCATGGCAAGAAACTCCTCGTCATCATCATCATATGTGTGAGGCCTGGTGGAGGGGTGTCTTTGCACACGGTAGTTGTAGTATGAATTATCATCATCATCAAAGTCATCGTAGCCGTATGTGCCTTTTTTCTTGTCTTTGTTGCCGCTTCCGTTAGGGGCCTGGCTGTTGCTCCTGCGTGTGCGGTCATCGGTCTTCTCACTTGAGCCGGAGGAAACAGTGCCTAATCCAGAGCCTTTCTGCAGGCGGTCATACATCTTTTTTACCCGGCGTATCTGACTGATATTGACACCACGCTGCATCAGCTTGGTTACTATCTGTGCCTGAGAAGTGCCCTTCTTTGTTTCTTTCATCACAAAGTCAATAACCTGATTGTCGGTCATTGATTGTGCCATAGCACCTGAGGCGCAGCATAATGCAATGATGATAAAAAGGATATATTTCTTCATCGTATATTCTTGTTTTTGTTGTTTATGTTTAGAATTTCCTACCACTGACGATGCTCCATACCGTTTTTACGATAATCCGGAAGTCCAACCACAGTGAACGGTGCTCTAAGTACATGATATCCATCTCAAGCCGCTTGAGCATTTTCTCCATGGTGTCGGTATAGCCATTGTAGAGTGTTGCCTCAGATGTCAACCCAGGACGCATCTCATAGATAAGCAGATAGTTATGTGTGCGCTCCATTATCTTGTCAATGAAGTACTTACGCTCTGGACGGGGGCCAACGAGCGACATGTCGCCCTTAAGCACGTTCCATAGTTGTGGCAGTTCGTCGAAATGATGTCCGCGCAGGAGCTGCTCCAGTTTAGTGGAGTTGCTGTCATCGCATTTTGCCACAAGCTGTGGTCCCTCATCCTCCACCACGCTGCTCATCGTGCGGAACTTGTATATCGTGAACGGTTTGCCATCCAGCCCGATTCTTTCCTGCCGGAAAATGACGGGACCGTTGTTTTGTATCTTTATCAGTATGGCTATCAACAGATAGACAGGTGACAATATAACAAGTCCCACGGCTGCGCAGACGATGTCTGTCAGTCGCTTGACCGCTTTCTGCACGTTGTTCATCGCATCGTGCGAATAGTCCAAGCTATTTGTCTTAGTCATTCAGAGGTATGTCTATATAAGAATATAACTAAAAAAAAACTAAAATGTTGTGTTTGCAAGACTATTTCTTTTATAGTTTACCCTGATCGCCGAGATAACTGTCCTTAAAACCTAAGAAATACAGCACTCCATCCAGTCCGATACTGTTGATAGACTGTTTGGCGTTAGCTATCACTCTGGGTTTGGCGTGGAATGCTATGCCCAGTCCGGCAGCGGAGATCATGGGAAGGTCGTTGGCTCCGTCGCCCACGGCGATGGTCTGTGCCAGATTGACTTTCTCCACCTGGGCAATCAGTTTCAGCAACTCTGCTTTTCTGTTGCCGTCAACAATCTCTCCAACGAATCTTCCTGTCAGCTTACCGTCATCGCCTATCTCAAGCTCATTGGCATAGACGTAGTCAATGCCGTATTTGCGCTGCAGATGCTCGCCGAAGTATGTGAATCCTCCGCTTAGGATGGCTATCTTATATCCGCAACGCTTCAGTACCGACATCAGGCGGTCTACGCCCTCTGTGATGGGGAGGTTGTTGGCAATGTCTTCCATCACGCTGGCATCCAAACCTTTAAGGAGCGACACGCGGCGTGTGAAACTCTCCTTGAAGTCTATCTCTCCACGCATGGCGCTTTCGGTAATGGCTTTCACCTGGTCGCCCACACCGGCTCTCTCCGCCAACTCGTCTATACATTCCGTCTGTATCAGGGTGGAGTCCATGTCAAAACATATCAGGCGGCGCATGCGGCGGAACATGTCATCCTTTTGGAACGAAAAGTCTATTCCTTGCTTAGAAGCCATTTTCATCAGACCTTCTTGCATCTGACGACGGTCTGTTGGCTCACCGCGTAACGAGAACTCTATACATGCCCTTGTGTGTTTGCCGGTATGTACAATGCTTTTGCGGCCAGACAGACGCAGTATGGAGTCGATGTTAAGTCCTTGAGAAGCAATGATTTTTGTGGCGGCTGCAATCTGCTTCGCCTCAAGTTGCCTGCCTATCACTGTAAGGATGTATCTGTTCTTGCCTTGTTTTGTTACCCACTGCTCATATTCTTCGTCGCCAACGGGTTGGAACCCGATGTTCACTCCTAACTCTGTGGCTTTGAAGAGCAGTTCTTTCATCACCTGTCCTGAGTTGTGCTCGTTAATACGTATCAGTATGCCGAGAGACAGAGTAGAGTGTATGTCGGCTTGTCCGATATCCAGTATCTGTGCGTCGTACTTAGCAAGAATGCTCATCACTGAGGCTGTCAGCCCCCTCCGGTCGCGTCCGGTGATGCGCAACAGTATTTGTTCTTCCTTGTTCATTTTAACTTTTTCATTTTTGTGGCTGCAAAGGTAGTGCAAAATGAAGACAATACAAAATAAATCCCATTTATTTTTATTGTTGAGTTGCAGCCTACATTATTCAAAGGTAGTGCAAAATGAAGACAATACAAAATAAATCCCATTTATTTTTGGGTATTTAATAAATTGTGCGTACCTTTGCAGTTTGAGTTATTGACATTATATTAATAATGGCAGAAGAAAAGAAAAAGACAGAATTGCTTACTGGCGTTGAGTTCCCTCAGGACTTACGGCAACTGAGCATTGGGCAGTTACCGCAACTGTGTGAGGAGTTGCGTTCTGACATCGTCAATGAGTTGTCGATAAATCCCGGGCATTTGGCGTCAAGCCTTGGTGTGATAGAGCTGACCGTGGCATTGCACTATGTCTTCGACACCCCTTACGACCGTGTTGTATGGGATGTGGGTCATCAGGCTTACGGACACAAGATTCTTACCGGAAGGCGTAAGGTGTTTTATACCAATCGTAAGTTACATGGTATCAGACCATTCCCTTCGCCTCTTGAGAGCGAATATGACACTTTTACCTGTGGACATGCTTCCAATAGTATCTCTGCTGCCCTTGGTATGGCAGTGGCTGCCAACCTGCATGGTGAGAAACGTCATGTGGTGGCGGTGATAGGAGACGGTGCTATGAGTGGTGGGCTGGCTTTTGAAGGTTTGAATAATGTATCGTCAAGTCCCAACGACCTGCTTATCATACTCAATGACAATGACATGAGTATTGACCGTGCTGTGGGGGGCATGGAGCAGTATCTGCTCAAACTTGACACCAATGAGACATATAACCGCCTGCGTTTTAAGGCATCGCAGTGGATGCGCTCGCATGGACTTCTCAGCGACAATCGCCGTAACGGGATTATCCGTCTTAACAATGCCCTGAAGTCGGCACTGTCGCATCAGCAGAATATCTTCGAGGGAATGAATATACGTTATTTCGGACCCTTCAATGGTAATGATGTCAAAGAGCTTGTGGGCATTCTGCAACGTCTGAAGGATATGAAGGGTCCCAAACTGCTTCACCTGCATACTGTAAAGGGCAAGGGTTATAAACCCGCTGAAGAGCATGCTACCGAATGGCACGCACCGGGTAAGTTTGACCCGGAGACTGGAGAGCGTATCACCACACCCTCCGATGGCAGACCTCCTAAGTTTCAGGATGTATTTGGACATACCCTATTGGAATTGGCAGAGAAAAACGAAAGGATTGTGGGAGTCACACCTGCTATGCCCACTGGCTGCTCAATGAATATCATGATGAAAGCGATGCCGGAACGGACTTTTGATGTGGGTATTGCCGAGGGACACGCTGTCACGTTCTCTGCCGGCATGGCAAAGGACGGATTGTTGCCGTTCTGTAATATTTACAGCGCTTTCGCACAAAGAGCATACGATAACATTATACACGATGCTGCCATCCTGAATCTAAATATGGTGTTATGTCTTGACAGAGCCGGTCTGGTGGGTGAAGACGGTCCGACGCACCATGGGGTGTTTGATCTGGCAGCCCTCAGACCGATACCCAATATTACCATTGCCTCACCGCGTAACGAGCATGAACTGCGCCATCTGATGTACACCGCCCAGTTGCCAGACAAAGGTGTTTTTGTTATACGCTATCCGCGTGGTTGCGGAGTCTTGACCGACTGGTGTTGTGAGCCCAAAGAACTACAGGTCGGCAAGGGAGAGAAACTGCGAGAGGGTAGGGATGTGGCGGTCCTGAGTATCGGGCCGATAGGCAATAATGTTACCCGCGCCATAGATGAGATAGAGTCAGAGAATGGAAAGCTGAGCGTGGCACACTATGACATGCGGTTTCTCAAACCACTTGATGAGGATTTAATGAAAGAGGTGGCTTCCGCATTCCGTAAGGTGGTAACAGTAGAGGATGGTTGCCGCACAGGAGGGTTAGGCACGGCCGTTTTGGAATGGTTCAGCGACCATAACAGTACGGTTGCGGTGACACGTCTCGGAATACCTGATGAGTTTATTGAACATGGTACGGTTGCCCAGCAGCAAGCCATTGCAGGCATAGATACCGAAAGTATTAAAAAAGCCATACTGTCATGAAAATAATCATTGCAGGCGCATACGCCATAGGAACCCATTTGGCAAAACTGTTGTCACGCGACAGTCAGGATATAGTGCTCATGGATGAAAATACCTCCAATCTTGAGACACTTAGCAACGATTTCGACCTGCTGACCATAGAAGGGTCACCCACGAGCGTCAAATCGTTGCATGAGGCAGGTGTGGAAGATACCAGTCTCTTCATTGCCGTTACACCTAATGAGCAACTTAATATCAATGCTTGTATAATGGCTAAAGCCATGGGGGCTAAGAAGACGGTGGCAAAAGTGGACAACTATGAGTTTGCCGACCCGGCAAACAAAGAGTTTTTCCAAAGTTTAGGCGTGAGCTCTATTATCTATCCAGAGACATTGGCCGCCAAGGACATCATCAATGGTCTGAAGATGTCATGGGTAAGGCAACGCTGGGATGTGCATGATGGAGCGCTGGTGATGCTTGGCATCAAATTACGTGAAACTTGCGAGATACTCAACCGTCCTTTGCGTGAGATAAGTGGTCCTAACGACCCGTATCATGTTGTGGCCATCAAGCGGGGCATTGACACCATCATACCGGGAGGTAATGATGAGCTTAAAGTGCTTGACCTTGCCTATTTCATGACGACAAAGAATTTCATACCATATATTCGCAAGATTGTGGGCAAAGAACATTATGTTGACGTTAAGAACGTGATGTTTATGGGTGGTGGCAAGACCGCAGTCAGAGCAATCAATAATATGCCTGAATATATGAGTGCCAAGGTTATAGAGAGCGATCCACAGCGTTGTCTGCGGCTGAACGAGTTGCTCAAGGGCGACTGTCTCGTCATCAATGGTGACGGGCGCGACATATCGCTACTCATTGATGAGGGCATACGCAGCACACAGGCATTTGTTGCACTGAGTACCAATGCAGAGACAAATATACTGGCATGTCTCACCGCCAAGCGGCTTGGGGTGAGAAAGACGGTGGCTATGGTTGAGAATATTGACTATGCCAGCATGGCGGAGAGCCTTGACATCGGTACCATCATTAATAAGAAGGCCATAGCAGCAAGTCACATATACCAGATGATGCTTGACGCCAATGTGCAGAATGTGAAGTTTATTATGGCGGCTAACGCCGATGTGGCGGAGTTCATACCCGTACAGGGCTCAAAGATTACCCGCTATCCGGTGAAAGACCTTGGTCTGCCGCGTGGCATGACTATTGGTGGTCTGGTGAGAGACGGTGAGGGTATGCTTGTGTCGGGTAACACCCGGATAGAGCCGGGCGACAGCGTTGTGGTCTTCTGCCACAACCTTAACATGAAGAAGATAGAGAGGTTGTTTAATGATTAATACTAAGCTCATATCCAAAATCATCGGATCGTTGCTTTTCAATGAGGCAGCGCTAATGATGTTGTGTCTTATCATGTCGTTGTGCTATGGGGAGTCTGACACCGTACCTTTTCTCATTTCCTTCTTTGTAACTGCCGCGGCGGGTTTGGCGATGATTTACTGGAGTCGCGACGCTGACAATAACATGAGTAGGCGAAGTGCTTATCTTGTAGTGTCGTTAGTTTGGATTGTGTTCAGTATATTTGGCTGTATACCGTTATTTATAGGAGGGTATGTCCCGACTCTTACCGATGCATTCTTTGAGACGATGTCTGGTTTTACTACTACGGGAGCCTCTGTGATAGATGATGTAGAGAGTTTGCCCCATGGCATTCTGCTGTGGCGTTCGCTTACGCAGTGGCTTGGCGGACTGGGTATAGTGTTCTTTACTATTGCTGTGTTGCCGTCTATCGTTGGTGGTAGTGTTAGGGTCTTCGCCGCAGAGGCTACTGGACCAGTTAAGGCACGAATGCATCCCAAACTGAGTACTACGGCAAAGTGGATCTGGAGCATTTACATATTGCTTACCGTAGCATGCTGCCTCTCTTTCTTTCTGTGTGGCATGGGTTGGTTTGACAGTATTAATTTATCAATGACAACAACAGCCACAGGTGGTTTTTCCACACATAATGATTCTGTTATTAATTTCCCGTCAGATACGCTGGAGTATCTGTGTATCTTGTTTCAATTTCTGTCGGGTGTTAATTTCACAGTGCTGTATATGACCTTGGTAAAGTGGAAATTTAAGGATTTTTTCCGCAATGAGGAGTTGAGGCTCTATTTCTCTGTCGTTGTGGTAGCGACACTTATAATAATGTATTTTCTGATACACCACAATGGTTATGAGATAGCCGACGCACTGAGGTGCTCGCTGTTCCAGGTGGTGTCGTTTATGACTACCACAGGACTCTATACCGATGACCCAGGCAACTGGCATCACCTGACATGGGTCGTTTTAGGTGTGGTGATGTTTCTTGGAGCTTGCGCCGGTTCCACCAGTGGTGGATTAAAGTGCATACGCGGCCTTATGATTCTCAAGGCCATAAGGAATGAGATGAAACATATACTGCATCCCAAGGCGGTAATCCCGGTGCGTGTGAACGGACGTATATTGTCGCAGAATGCTATTCACACCACAATGGCTTTCTTTGCCTTGTTCTGTATATCCTTTATGGTGGTCACGTGTATCATGATATTTGAGGGCATTGACTATACTAACTCGGTTATGATAGCCTTCAGTTGTGTGAGTAATGTGGGACCGTCTCTTGGCACAGACTTAGGCTCCAGTATGAGTTGGGCTATGCTGCCTATTCATCTCAAGTGGCTCCTTTCTCTGCTTATGCTCATGGGCCGTCTTGAGATTTTCTCAGTACTCGTGCTGTTTACCGGTTCATATTGGAAAGACAATTAAGTTATTTGTTTTGAGTTTTTAGTTTTATGTTTTATGTTAAATAGTTTTGGTTCTTAGTAGCAAAACTAATTCAATCGTAAATAGTAAATAGTAAATCGTAAATAGTAGATCGTAAATAGTCAAATAGAAAATTACATATATGTTGAGTCCGTTAAAATTCAAAGCGTTGCTGAAGCCTACTATTTGGGGTGGCGATAAGATTATACCATTCAAGCATCTTGACTGCAAGTTGGACAATGTGGGAGAGAGTTGGGAAATATCAGGAGTGAGAGACAATGAGACAGTAGTGTGTGAGGGTGAGTATGCCGGACGCACACTCAACAGCCTTGTGGAGGAATTTAAGGGAGTGTTTGTTGGCGAAAACAACTATCAGCGTTTTGGAAATGAGTTTCCGTTGTTGATAAAATTCATTGACGCCCGTCAGCCGCTGTCCATACAGGTGCATCCTACAGACGAGATAGCCCGTCGTCAGGGAAAGAGCCGTGGTAAGACAGAGATGTGGTATATCATGAACTCCGACCCGGATGCGTCTTTGCGCAGTGGATTGAGCAAGGCCATTACCCCGGAGCAATATAAGCAGATGGTGGCTGATGATACTATAACAGATGCCATTGCCGAATATAAGGTTAAGGAGGGTGACTGTTTCTTCCTGCCTGCGGGACGTATACATAGCATTGGAGCTGGTTGTTTCCTGGCTGAGATACAACAGACCAGTGACGTTACCTATCGCATTTATGACTTTAATCGCCGCGACAAAGACGGTAATACTCGTGAACTGCATACTGAGGCGGCAGCGGAGAGCATCAATTACAGTGTTGAGGCAGACTATCGCACAAAGTATGATCCTGTTGTGAATGGTTGCGCTCAGCTTGTGAGTTGTGACTATTTCACCACTTCTGTATATGACCTTACCGAACCCATGCAACTTGACTATAGTGACCTTGACAGTTTTGTTATCCTTATTGGTCTGAAAGGGTCAGCCGTATTGGTTACAGAGGACAAGAAGGAGTACACCCTCCGGGAGGGTGAGACGATTCTACTGCCTGCCTGCACACAGACTGTCCGGGTAACGGGAACCATAAAATTCCTTGAGACGTTTGTGTGAAACAGACTAATTATTTAATATAGGTGTATGTTCAATATTAAGGAAAAATACAAGGCATTCCGTGCATGGCAAGAGCGTCCCTATCAGGTGGCCCCGATGTCCGATGAGTCTCATGAGTGCGCTACTTGCGGCACTCAGTATAAGGGTAATTATTGTCCGCGTTGCGGACAGTCTGCCCGTATAGGCAGGTATTCTTTTGTCAAGGCCTTCCTGCTCTTTCTTGATGTTTGGGGTCTTGGTAACCGTGGCATGTTCCGAAGCATACGCGATTTGCTGCTGCGGCCCGGATATATGATTCGCGACTATCTGCGTGGTATGCAGATGGCGTATTTCCCTCCGTTTAAGATGTTTTTCCTTATTATAGCCCTTTCTCTCCTTGTTGACACAGGCTTTAATATCTTCCACAAAAACCAGTTTGAGGAACAAGATCAATTTGTGGAGAAATCATTCCGTACTCAAATGACAGACTCCCTGTCGGTAACTGCGGATGCTGGCAAAGCCTCAAAAGAACTATCTGAAACCACTCCCAAAGGTTCTGTCGAGAAAAGCGATGAGGCAATACAGGAAAAGTTGAACACGGAAGCAGGAGAGAAAATAATATCAAGTATCCGCTGGATGATGAAAAACCAGAGTTTTACATCGCTTATTTGGCTTCTGTTCTTCTCTGCTCCGATGTATTTGTTCTTTCGTCGAAGTCCGGCTATTCCCGATATCAGTTATTCTGAGTTCTTCGTAGGAATGGTTTATACGTCTAATATGATGAATATCATAACGGTGGTAGGAGATTTCTTTTGTATTCCTGCATTTCCTATAGTATGCTTGTCAGTCTTAATGAGTCTTGTCTCATTGAAGCAGTTGTCGGGATATGGTTTCTGGCGTACAGTCTTTTATGTCGTCGTAGCCTATCTGTCTATTTTATTGGTAATAGGTGTCATCATTTTTCTTGTGGCGATGATATGGGTGGTGATGAAAGCTTCTGCATGAACAGTTATTTTCTCTGCTCCATCTTGCTGTTTTCTATGATTATTCTGCCAGTAACGGTCTCATATTCCTCACGTGCAGTTTTTATCATCAGACGGAACTCCGGGTCAGCATGGAGGCGCGCTACAAGGGCACTTGCCAATGGACGGGTTGCCTCGACGTCCGTGTACCAGTGATAGCCCACAATGATGCGGTTGTAGCCATACTCATATCCTCGGCGCAGTATCTCATCCTGCCGTTCTGGTACTACCTCTGCCATAACCAACGCTTCTGCCCATCCTAAGTTTGTATGACCAGACGGGAAACTGCTCTTGCCCTGCTCATTCTCATCGTTGCCTGGAACAGAAGATGGTTCACCTAATTGTACGAAAGGACGCTTGCGAAAGCGGAGCAGTTTAAGATGGTCGGCGGTGTCGCTGGATTTGTCGAGTACGTAGCTTATGAGTCGTGTGATAGCCGGTGTCTCTGTGTCTGTGATAGTTATACCAATTGCCTCACCCATTATTTTCTGCATCATCGCCACGCTGTACTCAGCCTCTTCTTCTGCCGTTTTCCCACGTTTTGTGTCTCGCACCGGTTTGTTGTTCCAGTACATCTGCAGGTCGCAAATGAAACGGGCGGAGAATGTATCTACCGGGTAGTTAAGGATAAGTTCACCATGGGGGATGTCATCTTCTATGGCGAAGGCGTTGTCGGGAATGGCGATGCCTTTAATACGGGCATATTCTGCCCTGGCTGCCTGGATATCCTGCTCCAGACACGGATTGGTGTGGGCACGGGCTATGCTGGCTGAGGCGCAGAGTAGTCCAGCTATGACGTCGCTCTGCCAGTGTGCGCCGGTAATGACACGGTTCTCCCCAAACTGTATGCCGCGGCGAAGGATGGTGTCCTGCAGCGCCGGCCACATCTCCGCGAATACCAATGCTGTGGCCCATCCAAAGGACGCATGGCCAGAGGGGAATGATCCGTTGGTGCGCAGAAAGTCTGTGTCGTATGTTGCCCACAGTGAGTCGTTCATCTGCTGGAATGGTCGCCGGCGCATATACTGTTTCTTGGCAGCTGCTGTACTCTGTTCGCCGGTGTGATATGTCTTCACTAAGAGCCGGCTTAGGGCCGGGGTCTTTTCGTCGCTTATCGTGTCGAGTTCAAGCACCTCTGCCATAATGGTGCGCATGATGTCTGGCAGCCACAGTGACTCTCTGTCAGCCTGTTTCCCTCGCTTTGTGGCACGCATTTTCTTGCCCCACTGCCACTGTGCCATATCGTCAATGAAAATTAAGCTTGCCGTATCAGGTGGCGCAGGCAGGTAATAAGCAGCGTTGGGCTGGTCTGCCTTGAATACATATACCGTGTCGTCAGCAGTCTGTGCCTTACTGTTATGTATGCCGCAGATTGTCATGATTGCGGCAAGCATCCATTGTAAAGGTCTGTTCATGTTGTCTGAGAATTACCGTTACTTTCTTTATGTTTGTGGGAGAGAATATCCTCTAAGTCATGACACAGTCGTTGGAATTGCTCAGAGGACCGATATCCGGTGTTTCTTCGAAGCATGGTGATAATGTCTGCTGTGCTGTGACTATAGCACGACAGTTCGTTTCGCATTTGTGTGCCGTGTATGGCTTTCTGGCGTATCTCATGCTCCCGATCGGTCACAAGACGGTCACAAACCTTAGCCAAAACAGGTATCACCACATTGTCGAAGAGGTGATGACCTTGTATATATAAATATGTAGTCTCCGGTGTAACGCCGTGAGCCCTTATATTCTGTTCCGTCTCGTTCAATTCTTTCTCTGTTACATCGGGGTTTTGTTTTGCAAGTAGCTGTATGCGGTTTTTTACTTTGTGCCTGACATTCTCAATAGTCATCATCGGGTCTTTTAGGTGAAACCGTCCCGGCTCAATCACTTTGTTGAAGTCAGCGATGGTGAAGTGGTTGTTTTTATTCTTGCTGTAAAACCATATAGACCATACGAAGAGCGGAAAAACAGCCTTACTGTACAACTTTAGATACTCCTCAAAATTAAATATCTGACTGTCGTTTAGTGTGACCATTACGCATACGTCATGCAGGCTTGGGGCATAGCACTGCAGGTTTTCTATGGCGTAGGCGTATGTATGCAGTACGTAAGGGTTGTTGTTAACGTCTTGCGACATTTTTGTGGCTTGGTCAAGTAAGTAGTCATAGTCAGCGTCAACGCACGCCAGCAGATACTCACCGGCGTTGTTGTTGATTATGTTCATCAGTACAGATTTCTTTCCCTTTGAGAGGTTGCGCCTTGTGGGAAGCATCACCTCAAAGTAGCGTTTGTCGTTCTCGTATAGCGAGAAGAGGGAACGCCAGAAAAACACGTCGTCGTAACTCTCGACGTAAGCGATAATCCTACGCCGTGACCTGCTTGGCCTTAGTTTTTGTGCCGCCTCAAAATAGTCTGATGACAATTGCGCCGTCAGTCGCTTACTTTTCATGGTTTAATTTTGAATAATGTCTTTCACGTCTGTGACACAGTCTGTCCATCCGTCCATAATCATTGCTGGAGAGTGGGTTGTCAGGATTATCTGTGCGTTGGGGTTGAGTTCGGTAACCAGTTCTATAAGCCGTTTCTGCCAGTCTGTATGGAGGCTTACCTCCGGCTCATCCATGAATAAGACGTATGGCAGGTTATCCTCTACGAGTACGGTTAGCAGTATGCAGAGTATCTGCTTCTCGCCGCTTGAGAGCTGATATGGCTTTAGCGTCTCATTCCACTGAATCAGTCTCACCTCGTTGGCGCTGCGGTCAATCTTCTTTCCGGTCTCCTCAAAAAGGTCGTCCACGATGTCCTGGAAACGCCTCTTTGGCTCTGCTATAGCCCTTGCTTTCTCTGCCGCATTTTCCTCACCCGCCAGTAGTATTGCGTTGATACGGTTGCCGATATTGACCTGATAGTCTAAGTATCTGCGCTGTAGTCTGTACAGCTGCCAGTCAAGCTCTGTGGCAAGCGATGCGTCTATACGCCCCATGATGTCCAAGTTCAGCAGTTTCTGATCTACGGCGCGTATAAGGTCATAGCGTATCCATTTGGCATCCTCGGGTTCCACTGTGAGGTGTACGCCTTTTAGCATGTGGCTTGGGTACTCTCCCCCTTCCGCCAGGCCTTTCACTACCTTGTTGAGGATGGTGCTCTTGCCCACACCGTTTACGCCCGACAGTATGTTTACCTGACGGTTGAGATCCCATAAGATGTGTTGTTTTCCACTCCATAGTGAGTCAATCTCTATTCGCTTGATATAATCTATGTATTTCTGCATTTTTCTGTGTTTTTAGGTACATTGCAAAAGTATAGAAAAGAATTGATACAGACAAATTTTTTATGCAATATTTGTTCTTGAGGCAATGGTTTTCCCGATTTACTGAATAAATATTAGGTTTTGCTGAATAAAATTGCATGTTTTTGCGGGTAATACTACCTTTGCCGCATAAAATCAGATATTAGCAAGAATTATGGTAAAACTCTACTTCATCTTTATTATTTCAAATTATGAATACAGATATCGACAGACTATTGAAGCGGTTTGCCCCTATCACGCTCAGCGAGATGAATGGAGTAAAGCTAATGAACCGTACTGACACCAAGTTTGTAACCTCAAGACAACGACTGACCAGACTCCTCTTGATGGCATGTGAGGAATACAGGATTGTTGAGATTGACGGGTGGCGTAATATACCATACGCCACAACATATTTTGACACCGGCGACTTCAATATGTTCACCACTCATGTGACAGGACGCCTCAACAGGCAAAAGCTGAGAGTAAGATCATATCTCAGTTCCAACCTCCACTTCCTTGAGGTGAAGACGAAGGATAATCACCGGCGGACAAAGAAAAACCGTATTACCGTGGATGACAAAAACATCCTGTTGCCGGAGAGGCTCGCATTCCTGCACTCATACCTAAACTACGACCCACATGAGCTGTCGCCGTCACTTGACAACACTTTTAATCGTATCACACTTGTCAACGGTGACAAGACAGAACGACTGACCATAGATACCGACCTGCACTTTCATAACCCGCAGACAAGCACATGGTTCAGTGACCCCAGGTTAGTTGTGGTGGAACTGAAGCGCGACGGCAAGGCACATTCACCCATTCAGGATATGCTGCTCCAACTGCGCATCCATCCCCATGGTTTCAGCAAATATTGCATGGGATTGTCACTTACCTCTGAAGGTTTGCGCACCAACAGGCTGAAACCTAAAATCATGGAAATAAAGAATATCCTTACAGCATAACGCTATCACCAGCATACACAACATTTTTAACAACAATAATCATGGACATTACAATATCATCCGCATTCACGTCTATGCTCATTCGCCTGGTTGTCTGCATCGTGGCAAACTGGGTTATCATAGACCGCCTGTATTATGCCAAGAGCCGCAGGCGTGACTTCTATTTCACGTTTATGCTTATATCACTCGCCATATTCTTCATCATTTTCTATATGATTTTCGTTCTCGACAATTTCAAGAGTAAGGTGGGAATAGGTGTCGGTATAGGACTGTTTGGAATATTCAGTATTATGCGTTACCGTACAGACACCATGCCGGTGAGAGAGATGACATACCTCTTTATAGTAATATCATTGTCTTTGGTAAATGCCATAGCGTCAGGGATATCCATTGTGGAACTGCTGCTCACCAACCTGATTTTCATTATCGGCGTGTGGATATGCGAGAAGCGGTTGCATCTCAATCCGGCGAAAATGATGCAATATGACCGCATAGACCTCATAACGCCAGAGAGACGAGATGATATGATAGCAGACATCGAGAGGCGCACCGGACTGAAGGTGGTAAATGTTGAGGTGGGGGGCATCGATTTCCTACGTGATATGGCGGTGGTGAAGGTGTACTATATCTCTGAGTCCGTTGGTAACAGCGTGGATAAACAGACAAAACTCAAACTGACAGAAATGAACGATACATTATGAGAATAATTGTAATAACAGTCTGCGCTTTAACAGTCCTATCGGTGCGGGCGCAAGATGAAACGGGACTGAATGCTTCTGTGGAAGTGACTAAAAAAATAAGCAAGAAGGTGTCAGTCGGCGTAGAGGCGGAATACCGCAACAGAAACGACATGCGTACCAATGACCGTTGGACGGTGGAACTGTCGGGCAGTTACAAACTGACACCGTGGCTCAAGTTGTCGGCGGGGTATAAGTTTATGGAAACCAATACGGAGGAGAAAACCACATACCATTCCGATGGGTCGGCTAACAAGTGGAGACCGTCGTTCTGGCAACCAAAGCATAGAGTTAGCGTGTCGCTCACCGGCAGCCATGACATTGGTCCGTTGTCTCTGTCGTTACGCGAGCGGTGGCAGTACACCTATCGGCCGGAGCATGACACAGAGCGATGGGACTATGATGACGAGGCATGGCAGCAGACCACTATAGAGAGCAAGGCCTCCAACGTGCTACGTAGCCGTCTGATGGCAGAATACAATATCCCGAAGTGTAAGGTTACACCCTTTGCCAGTGTGGAACTCTTCAATGGGTGGAACCTGCAGAAAGTGAGATATCAGGTGGGAGCCAGATGGAGCATCAGTAAAAGACACTCGCTGTCAGCGTACTATAGATACCAGGACAACAAGGGCGATAATAATATACACATCATAGGAATTGGTTACACGCTGAAACTATAGTCCTTAAATAAATCAAACCAAAAATGTGAAGCTAAAATCACTGGGATGATACTCCGTATAACACAAATTTCTCAAAAAGTTGGTGAAATATTTGCGGGAACGGGAAATTGGCATTAATTTTGCAGATAGAATAATGAATACTTACGGGGTTGACCGGATTTGACAGCGGGCAGAGATGGTACGTAAGCACGCGGAGCGTGGCTGGCTGGCTCCTTAATCCCAGATGGCAAAAAATTAATTGGCGAAACAAATTACGCTCTCGCTGCCTAATCGAAGAACAGTAGATTACTGGCTTAATCCAGTCACAAGGTGACAGGACGAGACGTCGCTCCACAGGGTGTGTCTTCGAACCCGAGGATCAAGCGGCGCAGACAAATTCGGAGACGAACCGGCTGATGCCTCTGCTGCCGGGGAGATTTTTTGAGGATAAGGGTACTGTTGGTGGCTCAGGTCTTGC
>JAGDAU010000013.1 GCA_017959365.1 Prevotella sp. | reverse complement strand
CTGTCATTAGCTTGCAGCAACCGTGCTATCTCAAGCATTACGGCAACACCGCTGGCTCCGTCGTTGGCAGCCATGACTGGGGTGTGGTGGTTTGCCTTGTCTGGGTCATTGTCTGCCCACGGCCGGCTGTCCCAGTGTGCGCAAATAAGAATGCGCTCTTTCTTGTCCGGTTTGGTGCTGGCAATGATATTGGTGCATTTCAATGTTTTGCCGTCCCAGCCTTTTATGTCAGCCTTCTGTAATGTCACCTCACATCCGAAGCGCTCAAAGGTGGCGGCTATCCATGCGGCACATTTCTCATGTGCCTCACTGTTCATGTCGCGTGGACCGAAAGTGCATTGTGCATCACAGAAAGCGTATGCAGAGTCGGCATTAAATGCCGGCCCAACCAATTGCTGTGTTTCATTAGTGCCGGGATCTTTCTTTCCTGTACATGCGGCAAAGCATGTCATCATCAGTGCCAACAGCACTATTGTATTATACAACCTGAAATATTTATTCATAATCACTTTCAATATTTATCTTTTCACTCAACTCAACAGAAGCTTGCGAAAGTTGAAGTAGCTTAATATTGCGGTTCTCACTTTCTTGACTTCTGCACTTGTGCCATCAGGCGCAGCCAGTTACCGCCCCATATTCTCTCAATGTCTTTCTCACTGTATTTACGCTGTAGCAAATGGAGTGTGAAGTTGATGGCATCAGAACTGTCTGCAAACCCCCTTACTCCTCCGTCACCATCGAAGTCGGTGCCTATTCCCACATGCTCAACGCCCATGACATCTATAGCGTGCTCTAAGTGGCTGATGGCGTCTGTTATTGTAGCCTCACCCTCTTTGCGCAGGAATCCCGGGTATAGTGTTACATGCATCAGTCCTCCTCTTCGTGCCAATGCTTTCATCTGTTCGTCAGAGAGGTTACGAGGCACATCACATATAGCCCGGCATGACGAGTGGCTGCAAACAATAGGTGTGCTGCTGATATCCATAGCGTCATAGAAACTCTTTTCCGAAGCATGACTGAGGTCAACCATGATGCCTTGGTTATTCATCTCACGTATCACTTTCTCACCAAACGAGCTTACACCATTATGGGTGTTACATCCTTTTGCGCTGTCACAGATATCATTATCACCGTTGTGACAGAGTGTGATATATACCACGCCTCTCTGTGCGAAGTGTTTGATGTTCTGTATCTTGTGCTCCAAAGCGATGCCGTTTTCGATACCAAAGAATATCGACTTGCGTCCTTTTCGCTTGTCTTCGTATGCGTCGTGTGGCGTACGGGCTATGCTCAGGTGTCCTTTGTTTTCACGGACTATCTCCTCTATCTTGTCAAAGATAAGGTCGGTGTATGCCAACGGACCTTCAGCCTCAAGTGATATCTTTGATGAGAATGCCTCACCCATTTTGGGTTGTGGTAGGTAGGCTGCCATAATCACGGCGTCTTGTTTACCCTCTGACATCTTGTGCAGGTCAACGAGTATCTTGGAATCGCGGTGGCTGAAGTTAATATCCTGATGGAAAAACATTGGTGTGTCAACGTGGGTGTCAAGGGTTAGCACTCTCTTGTGCAGGCTTTTTGCGACATGGAAATTGCTGGCCTGTATCACGAGCCAGCGGAATAGCTTCAAACCGTCTTTCTCCAAGTCCTCTGGATGCCATTGCACGCCCATGACTGGTCTGTGGTCAAGGCTCTCCATAGCCTCTACAATACCATCTGGAGCTAATGCCGTGGGGCGGAAACGGTTGCCGCATTCTCTCACTGCCTGATGATGGAATGAGTTGACATATATCTTCTCGCTTCCATAGAGTTTGCTAAGGGTAGATCCTTTTTCTATGGTCACAGAGTGTGACAGTTCGTTACGGTCTGCTTCCTGAGAGTGTTTTATAACTCCTTTTTTATTGGTGATATCCTGATCCACCTTACCACCTAAAGCTGTTGCCATTACCTGCATGCCGCGACAGATACCGAGGATTGGTATATGGCGGTTGAATGCCAAACGTGTGATGAGCAGTTCGGCAAGGTCTCGTGTGGCATTGATGTTGTGCAGTCTTGGAGAGGGCTCTTCGCCGCCCCATAGCGGGTTCATGTCACCACCGCCGCTTAGCAGCAGACCGTCAATATGCTGTAGAGTGTTAATGATAACATTCCTATTGGCAATCGGTGGTATGAGTACCGGTGTTCCGCCGGCAGCCACCACCTGACTGTAGTATTTGTCTTTCAGTGTGGCATCGGTGCCGGAGAAATTGGCTGTTATGCCTATTACGGGTTGGAAGGCAGCCTCTGGGAAACTGCCGTATATTTTATCGAGATAAGACTGTATGTTAAATGATTTCATTATTTATATGTTTTTCACCTCAAGCATTATCTGTCTTAACGGTTATCTCACGCCTTATGCTCTGTTCGAGTGAGATAAGCGTTTCTGTTGCCACTACTCCAGGTATGCTCTGCAATTGGTTATTGAGCAGATCCATCAGTTGCTCGTTGTCGCGGGCATATAGTTTGATAAGCATGGTGTAGGGACCTGTTGTAAAATGGCACTCCACCACCTCTGGTATGTGCAGTATGCGTTCCACCACATCTTTATACATGTTACCCCTCTCAAGGGTAATGCCCACATATGTGCATGTAGAATAACCCAAACTCTTGGGATTGATGTCAAATCCGCTACCCGTTATCACTCCGTCCTCAATGAGGTGCTGCACCCTTTGGTGTATCGCTGCTCTCGACACTCCACATTCTATAGCCACATCCTTAAAAGGTATGCGTGCGTTTTTAGACAGTATGCTGAGTATCTTCTTGTCAAGATTGTCTATCTTTTCCATTATACTGCTTTTTGCTAAGTTTACAAAATGATAGCAAAAGTACTCATTAAAAGTGAAACGTGCAATAAAAACAAGAAAAAAATGCTAAAATGCACACTTTTTGTTACATTTTATTACAAATTCTTGTTTTCTATGGTGTAAAGCGCACGTTGCATCATCTTGTCATCGACATTCATCACCTGATAATACTCTGCCATTGTCCATATATCACGTGCCACAAGGGCTTTTACAAGCAGGCTGATGGTTTTGCGTGCCATTGCCTTCTCCTCCTCGTCCTTTGGCTTGATATTTTGCTTCTCTCCTTCAGCGAAGATACCGTCTATAACCTCGTCAGGTACGGTAAATCCGTTGTTGTAGCTCTCAAAGGTCTTATATCTTTGTGGCAACGTCTTCCTGTTAGCGTCAACATATCTCAGGGTAGCGTTGATGATGAGACTCTTGGCGGCTAATTTACGGTAGTATTCCGGATATTTCAGTGTGTCGAGCGGCACAAACTCATCTGGCATGATACCTCCACCACCATATACGGTGCGCTTAAGGCGCAGTGTGGTGAACTTCAGCGAGTCGGCAAAATGTATGCTGTCAGCGTTTGTCAGTTCACCATGCAGTAGCCGGTCTTCCAGTTCACGCGCATAATCTTTACCTTTGCCCTTGTCGTAGGGTTTCTGTATGCATCTGCCTGACGGGGTGTAGTAATGGGCCACTGTGAGGCGTATCATCGAACCGTCATTCATCATCAGCGGTCTTTGCACGAGCCCTTTGCCGTAAGAGCGTCTTCCCACCACAAATCCCCTGTCGTGGTCTTGTATGGCTCCTGTCACAATCTCTGACGCACTGGCGGAGTATTCATTGATAAGCACTACCACCTTGCAGTCTTGCATGGAGCCTGTGCCGTCAGACAAATATCTCTCTGATTTTACCTTTCTGCCGTCTGTATATACTATCAGTTGCTTATTGCCCAAGAACTCGTTGGCGATGTCAACGGCAGCGTTGAGGTATCCTCCACTGTTGTCACGCAGGTCAAGTATCAGGTCTTTCATGCCAACCTTTTGCAGCGAGTCAAGGGCGTTGACAAACTCTTTATATGTCTTTGCCCCAAAACTCTCGATGCGCACAACCCCCACCTTGTCGGTGAGCATATAGGCGGCATTGATGGTACGGAGTGGTATCTTGTCGCGTTTCACGGTGAAGAAGAGGGTTCCTTTTATGCCCTGACGTATAATACCAAGTTTCGCCTTTGTGCCTTTCTTTCCTCTCAGCTTGCTCATGATATCCTCTCTTGACATCTTTACACCGGCTATGGCGGTGTCGTTGACGCTGATGATTCTGTCACCTCCAATGATACCCGCTTTCTCAGACGGTCCACCGCTGATGGTCTGAACTACCACGAGTGTGTCTTCCACGATGTTAAACTGCACTCCAATGCCCTCAAAGTCGCCGGCAAGCGGTTCGGTCATTCGCTTTGTCTCTTTGGGGTCGGTGTATGCGGAGTGGGGGTCCAGTTTCTCAAGCATACCCCGTATGGCATCCTCCACCAGTTTGTCCTCGTCCACGTCTTCCACGTAGTAATTGTTAATCATTGTTTCAGCCGTTTGCAGTTTCCTTAACGGTGAGTCACTGCCAAAATCCAATGTAAACTGAGCATTGGCATTTAAAAAACTGAAAACCTCAAATACTAAAAAACTAAAGAATATCGCTTTTCTCATTTCTTTTATTCAAAAACATAAAACATAAAACATAAAACACAAAACACAAAACATACCCCCCCCCAGGGTGCTCGGCGCTTCCGGCGTCGAGACAGCTCAAGACTCGAAACTCTCTTCTTCCGGAAGGTCTTGTTCTATCACGAGGTTATCGATGATGAAGTTCTGACGCTCCATGGTGTTTTTACCCATATAATACTCCAGCAGTTTCTGCACCTGGTCGGTTTTGTGCAGTGTCACTTGCTCAAGGCGGATATCAGGACCGATGAAATGGGCAAACTCATCAGGACTGATCTCTCCCAAACCCTTAAATCGTGTTATTTCCGGATCTGGACCAAGGTCGGCGATGGCTTTCAGGCGCTCTTCCTCTGTATAGCAGTAGTGGGTAATAAAATCATTCTTCCGCTCATTCTTGTTTAGTTGTGCGTCGGCATCGGCTATCACTTGTTTGTTTTTGATCTTTGTCCTGCGGTTTCTCACTCTGAAGAGTGGTGTCTGAAGGACATAGACATGACCTTTTTTCACCAGTTCGGGGAAGAACTGCAGGAAGAAGGTTATTATAAGCAGACGGATGTGCATGCCGTCAACGTCAGCGTCCGTTGCCACAATCACTTTATTGTATCTCAGCGTGTCAAGACCGTCCTCGATGTCGAGGGCTGCCTGCAGTAGGTTAAACTCCTCATTCTCATATACTACCTTCTTTGTCAGTCCGAAGGAGTTGAGCGGTTTACCCCTTAGTGAGAATACGGCTTGTGTGTTGACATCACGGCTTTTGGTGATGCTTCCGCTTGCTGAGTCACCCTCGGTAATGAAGATACAGCTTTCCTCCTTGCGGTCGTTTTTAACATCAGAGTAATGTATGCGGCAGTCGCGCAGTTTGCGGTTATGCAGGTTGGCTTTCTTTGCCCGCTCCCTTGCTAATTTGGTTACTCCCGCCATCGCCTTGCGCTCTTTCTCGCTCTCCTCAATTTTGCGACGCATATCCTCAGCTACGTCAGAGTGGATATGCAGGTAGTTGTCCACCTCTTTTTTGATGAAGTCACCAACGTATTTGTTGATGCTCTCGCCGTTAGGACTCATTGTCAGTGAGCCGAGTTTGATTTTTGTCTGACTTTCAAACATCGGCTCCTCCACGTTAACGGCTATAGCAGCCACTATGCCGTTGCGTATGTCAGTATATTCATATCCCTTGCCAAAGAACTCCTTTATGGTGCGTGCTATATGTTCCTTGAAGGCACTCTGGTGGGTTCCTCCCTGTGTGGTGTGCTGACCATTGACAAAAGAGTGGTATTCCTCACCATACTGGTTGGAGTGTGTAAAGGCAATCTCTATATCTTCTCCCTTAACATGGATGATGGGGTATAATCCCTCGTTGGTCATGTTATCACTCAGCAGGTCTTCCAGTCCGTTACGGCTCAGTATTCGTCTGCCGTTGTACATGATGGTCAGCCCGGAGTTGAGGTAGGTGTAGTTTCTGAGCATTGTCTCCACGATGTCGTCTTGGAAGGAGTAGTTGATGAAGAGCGTCTCATCCGGCTCAAAGAAGATATAAGTGCCTGTCTCGTCTTCTGTTGCCGATGTGTTGTCTGTAAGCTGCTCTCCCTTGGAGAATGTGACAGAGCGTACCTTTCCCTCGCGATAGCTCCTTGCCTCAAAGTGTGAACTAAGTGCGTTGACGGCTTTTATACCTACGCCATTCAGGCCTACACTCTTCTTAAACGCTTTTGAGTCATACTTGCCGCCAGTGTTGAGCATGCTGACCGCTTCTATGAGCTTACCCTGCGGTATGCCACGGCCATAGTCTCTTACTCTTACGCGTCGGTTATCGTCAATGTCAACCTCTATCCGTTTGCCTGCATTCATCTTAAACTCATCAATGGAGTTGTCGATAACTTCTTTCAGCAATACATATATTCCGTCCTCTGGCAACGTTCCGTCGCCTAATCGTCCGATGTACATACCTGGGCGTGTACGGATATGTTCCATGTCAGAGAGGTGAAGGATATTGTCCTCTGTATATTCCGGTGTCTGTTGTGCTGGTTGTAATATTTCTTCTTCTGCCATAGTTGTTGTGTAAAAATATTGGAAAAACTCCCAAAAGTGATGCAAAAATACAAAAATAATGGCAAAAGAAAAAATATTGTAAATTTTATTATTATAAAATATGATAAAATTAGTAACTTTGCCCGCAAATTATGACTTTTTGATATGAATTATAAACTAAAAGTTATTATACCATGCTATAATGAGCAGGAAGTGATAGAGACAACGAATACCACGTTGTTGGCTATTCTCGACAGGTTGGTGTTGTCGGGAAGGGTCACTGAGGACAGCGGATTGGTATATGTGGATGATGGCAGCAAAGATGATACTTGGAATATCATCTGCCGGCTCCATGAGGATGACGATAGGGTGGAGGGTGTGAAACTGTCCGCAAACTATGGTCACCAGAACGCGCTGCTTGCCGGTATGGAGGCATGCCGTGATGACGCCGACATGATGGTTACCATTGACGCCGACCTGCAGGATGACCCGGAGGCTATCGTTGCCATGGTAAACAAATATATCGATGATGACTGCGACATAGTGTATGGAGTACGTCGCAAACGACAGAAGGACACATGGTTTAAGCGCACCTCGGCGCAGCTGTTTTACAAGGCTATGAACCACCTTGGTGTGCGTACGGTGTATAATCATGCTGACTTCCGCCTTATGAGCCGGCGTGCCGTGGAGATGCTCTTAGGTTATGACGAGCGTAACATCTTTCTGCGCGGCATAGTGCCGCTTATTGGTCTGCGTTCTGACACTGTGGAGTATGACCGCCGTGAGCGTCAGGCTGGCGAGACGAAATATCCGTTGCGTAAGATGGTTGACTTCGCCGCTGACGGTATAACATCGTTCAGCGTAAAACCCGTCAGGATGGTGCTTGGCGCCGGCTTTATATTTGTTGGCGTATCACTGTTGATATTGCTGTATGTTATATGCTCATTCCTCTTTGGCAGTACCTCCCCCGGCTGGGCATCACTGCTCCTCTCGATATGGTTTGTCGGTGGGGTGATACTCATTGCCCTTGGGGTGATAGGTGAGTATATGGCAAAGGTTTACCTTGAGGTGAAACACCGCCCAAGATACCATGTGGATTTTAAGTTGACAAGTTGACAAGTTGACGAGTTGACAAGTTGTTAGATGAGAGATCGGTATTCCGACATTCCGATATTCCGGTATTCCGAAAACTCTTTAACACAAAACACCCCCAGGGTGCCCGGCGCTTTTGGCGTCGGGGAAACAGACACAAAAATGCAAAAAACGATTATACTATCATTGATGATGATGGCACCTCTGTTTGCCGCCGCACAACAGGAGAGCCCATATAGAGGAAAGGCTGATGGCGTGTGGTACCATAGGCCGGAGGGAGCCTTCTATCAGGGTGTTGATGCCGACTGGGCAAACGATCCTATAACCAAAATCATCGTAAGACCTTGGCAGGATGTGACATACATCAATAAAAGCGAGACAATGACCACGTGGAGTATAAATAACCAGAACGTGGATGATATCCAGGATGCCAACCAGAACGCCCACATTGATGTCAGCGGCAATCTGGTATGTCGTTATCAGCCGGTGCCAAAAGGATAT
>JAGDAU010000143.1 GCA_017959365.1 Prevotella sp. | reverse complement strand
TATGGGCAGAGAGCGAGCAGGCCATCATTGACGCATGTAAAGAGAAGGGTCTGGAAGCTAAAGTGGAATATGGCGAGGCTGCTTTCTATGGTCCGAAACTCGACTTCATGGTAAAGGATGCCATTGGCCGCAGATGGCAGCTTGGTACTATTCAGGTGGATTATAACCTGCCTCAGCGCTTTAATCTGGAATATACCGCCGAGGACAACAGCCGTCAGACACCTGTCATGGTGCACCGCGCCCCCTTCGGTTCCATGGAGCGTTTCACCGCGGTGCTGATAGAGCATACCGCCGGTCACTTCCCCCTGTGGCTCACCCCTGAGCAGGTGGCTATACTGCCTATCTCAGAGAAATTCAACGACTATGCCAGTGAGGTGGCTCAGCGTCTTGAGGCTCGTGGCATCCGTTCTACCGTTGATGACCGCAACGAGAAGATCGGCCGTAAGATACGTGACAACGAGCTTAAGCGCGTGCCGTATATGGTTATCGTAGGCGAGAAAGAGGCTGCCGAGGGACTTGTGTCTATGCGTAAGCAGGGCGGCGGCGAGCAGGCCACGATGAGTATCGGAGACTTTGCCCAGCGCATCAATGATGAGGTGGCGGACATGCTACGTGCCACAAATCTGAAACCGGCAGACTAATGATAAAAGTTGAGCATACGCTCAACTTTTTTTGCCTATTTCCCATCTAAATGCCTATACCGTTAATAAAAATGCACGTTTTATAAGTAAACGTGCATTTTTTTTAATTATTTTTCTTTTGTTTAAAAAATAAACATTATCTTTGTGGCGTGTTTTAGAATGAACACTCACAAAGAACGTTTATGATTGAAAATAATGATCTTGAAATCATCGACCGCATGCGAGGTGAGGTGATTAGTCGTGCTAAGGTTACGGGCGAGAATTTATTCCTTGTCTGGGGCTATCCCACAGCTATTGTGCTACTGATAGAATTTGCGGCTATGATGATATGGAACGAGGACTGGTGTCAATGGCTATGGATGGGCATCCCGCTGATTGGTGCACCACTGATGGTTCACTATCTTCGTAAAGACTACAACCGTGTGGGATGCAGGAGCCATAGTCAGGACGCAATCCTTAAGATGTGGATTTTCGTTGGATTCGCCTGTTGCATTGGTGGTTTTATGATGGGTGTGGCAGGAGTGTTTGAGCAGCTCTTCTGCTCGACGCTCTCCTTGTTATGTGGTTTTTGCTGTTTCATAACAGGCATCATCCTTCACTTCAAGCCAAAGACATCCTGTGGCATCGTTGCCAGCATGCTGTCACCCCTGCCGCTTTTCTTCCAAGGCAACCAGTGGCCGTGGCAGTTGCTCATCGCCTCTGTAATTGTCGTTGTCGCTCTCATAATCCCCGGACACCTATTTAATAAATATGTCAGACAAGTTGACGAGTTGACAAGTTGATGGATTTACCATTGGACGATTTACGATTTCTTCGTGATTATTTACTTTTTATAGGTACTCAGGCGAGCAAAGCTCGGAGTCCTATTGATTAGTTACCGTTCCCGTTAACGTCCACGTTGAGAAAAACTATATTACTCTAAACTTTCAACTTTCAACTTTAAACTAAAAAATAAGAATATGAGTACATTTAAGTTTCCCATCATGAACCCGCTTCTTCACAATGAGTTGCGGTTGAAAGTCATGGTGGCTCTCGACAGTCTTAAGAGTGCCAATTTCATGTATCTGTGTGATATTACAGGGTCCACACGCGGCAACCTGAGTGTGCAAATTAAGAAGCTGCAAGAAAGTGGCTATATCAAGGTTGACAAGAGTGGTTCTGGAGCCACTGCCCGCTCTGTATGCTGTATCACCAGCAAGGGACATGAGTGTCTCCTTGCGTACGAACAGGGTCTTCGCCGACTGTTTAGTGAACAGGTACCCAGCAGTGATGAACATGAAAAAGTTGTTTGAAGAGACAGAGAGACAGAAAAGACAAAGAGACAGAGAGACAGAGAGACAGAAAAGACAGAGAGAC
>JAGDAU010000142.1 GCA_017959365.1 Prevotella sp. | reverse complement strand
CTCGTCAACGCGCCACCAGTATTGTTGCATGGCATAGAGACCGCTCTTCTCGTATTCCGTAGCAGTACCCTCGTAGTCGTAGGTGTCGGATGTCGCCACCTGCATGGAGTCTGTGCCGAACACCAGTTTGTGGCTCACGGCACCATTGGCGGCAACCCAAGAGAAGCGTATGGTACCATCCTCAGTACCGGCATGAAAGTCATGGTTTTCCGGTTGTGGGTCGGTGGCCACCATTGCCACAGCGTCGAACTCCAAGCCATTAAGCATCATGCGTGTATTAGTATATGTCTTGCCAGCCGCTGGCTTGGTGGTATAGGTAATAACCACGGGCTGACCCTCTGTGGTAGTAAACGTAATAAAAGACGTACCAGCCTCCAGCGTGCTTTGTGCTGCAGATGTAAACTTCTGACCTGTTGCCACCACCAGACCGTCTACACTGATATCGATGTCGGGCTGCACCTGATTCTTGTCTGAATTGTTATGATAAGCCTTCAACGAGTGCATACCAGGTGTCAGACCGGTAATGGTCAGTATGAGTGAAGTTGAGGCATCGGTAATCTGAGTAAGATTGCCATCCTCCAGATTCGTTGCCAGCACCTCGTCGGCAATAACGCGTAATCCATTGGTTTCCACATCTGTCTTACTCCAGTTGCTACCCACCGCTGAGGCAGCGCCACCAGCACTTATAGTGATGGTTACACCGTTGTCGAATGTCTTAGTGTCGCTCTCCGCACGTGGCACGGCCCAGGAAATGTAATTCAGTTCTGTATCCTTACCAGGGGCAGTCTTACCGGGCAGGTCAAAATCAATGTTTTGTGCTGTCATCATTGTTGTCAACAGCAAACTCCCAAATGCTAAAAGCCATTGTTTCATATAATATGTTTTTTGTAGATGTTTTCGCTGCAAAGGTAATAAGTTTTTTTCATAATTAGGTGAAAAATAAGCTCAAATTAGTGGAAAATTGCACAAAAGACTTGGAAAATATGGGAAAAGATGCGTATTATTGCAAACAAAAACAAAATACAGTCATACGATTTCCATTATTACCCTATATTCCTGACTATATATAATAATTTCCATGAAAAGTTTTGCCGTATTGAAAAATCATTGTAAATTTGCAACTCAATTGCAATTGAGTAATTTGCCGGAAGAGTAAATCAATAATGGATAAACACAAGCTGTCACATAACATCATAAACGTCGCGCTGCCCTTGGTCTTGGGTGGTGGCATCCTCTATTGGATGTATCGTAACTTCGACTTCAGCACGTTGATGATGGTTGTGACGCGGGAGATGGACTGGACATGGATGCTTCTGTCTTTTCCCTTTGGTATTTTGGCACAGATGTTCAGGGCATGGCGATGGAAGCAGGTGCTGGAGCCTATTGGCGAAAAGCCACGCACATCAACAAGCATTTACTCCATATTCATATCCTACGCTGTCAGTCTTATCATCCCTCGCATAGGAGAGATAGCCCGCTGCGGAATACTAAAGCGCTACGACGGTGTATCGTTCCCAAAGGCTATCGGAACAGTGGTTACAGAGAGGGCTGTTGACACCTTGCTCATGTTGATGATAACGGCAATAGCACTGTTAGCGCAGATGAGTGTATTCGGTGTATTCTTTGATAAGACAGGTACACGTATGGACACCTTGCTCGGCACATTCTCCACAACGGGATGGGCAGTGACAGCTCTGTGTGCCTTGGCTGCCATTTGTCTCACATATATAATACTAAAAAGGCTGTCTGTCCATCAGAAGATAAAAGACACGCTGAAGGGTATATGGCAGGGAGTGACATCACTGCGCCAGGTGAGAAACCTACCGCTCTTTTTGTTTTATTCCATTGGAATTTGGGGTTGCTATTTCCTCCACTACTACCTCACCTTCTTCTGCTTTGACTTCACCAAAGACCTTGGACTGACATGCGGATTAGTGACATTCGTTGTAGGTACAATAGCCGTGATAGTACCGACACCCAACGGTGCCGGACCATGGCATTTCGCTGTTAAGACAATGCTGGTGCTCTATGGATTATCCGATACCAACGCCCTGTATTTTGTTCTTATTGTACATACCGTACAAACCCTCCTCGTCGTCTTACTCGGAATAATAGGCACTATCGGAGTGAGAAAAAGAAATGTAATAAATAATTAAAGAATATCGTTTTAACGATATAACATTATTACTTAATAACGATATATAACTGAAAACAATCCAAACAACTAAACAACTAAATATTATGAGTGAAATTAAAAATCTAAAACCAGAGAACATTTGGAGAAATTTCTATGCGTTAACACAGGTGCCACGTCCGTCAGGACATCTTGAGAAGGTTCAGCAGTTTCTGCTTGACTTCGCACAAAAGGCGGGTGTAGAAGCTTTTAAAGATCCCGCTGGCAACATCGTCATGAAAAAACCCGCATCACCGGATATGGAAAACCGCAAGACAGTAATCCTGCAAGCGCACATCGACATGGTGCCTCAGAAAACCAAAGACAGTACACATGTCTTTGAGACAGACCCCATCGAGACCTGGATTGACGGTGAATGGGTAAAAGCACGCAACACCACTCTCGGCGCTGACGATGGTTTGGGTGTCGCCGCCATTATGGCTGTCATGGAGGACAAGACACTGAAACACGGCCCTATAGAGGCTCTCTGCACTGCTGATGAGGAGACTGGCATGTATGGTGCTAACGACCTGCCGGCAGGTGAACTGTCGGGTGAAATCCTACTCAACCTTGATACTGAGGATGAGGGTGAGATGATCATAGGTAGTGCCGGTGGTATAGACATCACAGCAACATTAGATTATAAAGAGGTGGAGACGGATGCAGACGATGCCGCAGTTAAGGTCACGCTGAAAGGCCTCAAGGGCGGGCACTCCGGACTTGAGATCGGTGTTGGCAGGGCTAACGCCAACAAACTAATGGCTCGCTTCCTGCGCAGTGCCATAAGTGAGTGCGACGCGCGCCTGACAAGCTGGAACGGCGGTAATATGCGCAACGCCATACCATTTGAGTGTGAGACGGTGATAACTTTGCCCAAGGAGAATGTGGAAGCCCTGCGCGAACTCGTTGCCGACTGGAAGGAACTCTTCAAGGAGGAGTTCGCAGGTATTGAGGAAACCGAGAAGATAGAGTTCTTCAGCGAGGATGTGGAACGTCCTGCCATGCAGGTTCCCGTAGAGATACAAGACAATCTCCTCAATGCTATCTATGCATGCCATAACGGTGTATTGAGATACATCCCCACAATACCCAACATCGTAGAGACATCATCCAACCTCGCTATCGTTGAGATTGGCGGCGGCAAAGCAGCAGTAAAGATTCTCGCCCGCAGCGCAAGTGAGAGCATGAAAGATTTTATTGCTGAGACCATCGAGAGCTGCTTCAATATGGCTGGAATGAAGGTGACGCTGAGCGGTGGCTATGGTGGATGGAACCCCAACACCGACAGTGAAATTGTCAAGGTAATGGCAAAGATATACAAAGACCTCTTCGATGAGGAGCCACGCATACAAGTGGTACACGCCGGCCTGGAGTGTTCAATCATCCTAAGTAAATACCCGGGTCTTGACATCTGCTCCTTCGGTCCCACACTGCGCTCACCACACACTGCCAACGAGAGGGCTCACATACCTTCAGTACCTAAGTTCTGGGAGTTCCTTAAGAAAACCCTTGAGGAGATACCCGTAAAGTAAACAAAAACCTGTCATCATAATGGTGGCTTTCACTATCAAAGGCATGAGCAAAACCATGCCTTTGGTAGTGAATTATGAAAGTCACTTCAAATACGAAACATGAATTAATTTTCCAATATTTTTTTCGTATTTGATTTTTTTGTATTACCTTTGCACCCGAAAACAAAAATTGCGAGTACCAACAACTTGTCAACTTGTCAACTCGCCAACTTGTCAACTTGTTAACTCGTCAACATATAAACAAACAACAAAATGGACGACTATCACGCGGAAACATTATTTATTATTGCGTGAGGATAGCCCTGGGCTGATCCTCCCGCTATTAACCATTGGAGGATTAGCTAATGAGAACATACTGGAACACCAATGGCGGTTTGACAACACTTAAAGAATGGGAGCCAAACTGCTGGATACAAGTGACATGCCCAACAGACGAAGACCGTCAGATGCTGGAAGACCGTTTCCAGATACCTGACTATTTCCTCTCTGACATCAGCGATACTGACGAGCGTGCCCGTTATGAGTATGATGACGGTTGGATGCTCATCATCCTGCGTATACCATACGTCAAAGAGATACGCTCACGCACACCATATACCACAGTGCCACTTGGTATTATACATAAGCGTGATGTCACAATCACCGTTTGTAATTTTGAGACAAACATGATGATTGACTTCGTTACGTTCCAACAAAAACGCAACGAGGGGTTCACCGACCATGTGGATATGATTTTCCGCCTGTTCTTGTCATCAGCGATATGGTACCTGAAGCGACTTAAACAGATTAACGCCCTTATCGAGAAGGCAAAGCACAACCTTGACCGTGGAGTCAACAACGAAAGTCTGATAGGACTGAGCCGCCTGCAAGACTCACTCACATACTTCATCACATCCATAAGGGGCAACGAGAACTTACTCGCCAAACTGAAATTCAAACTTCAGGTGGACGAGTTGGACGCAGACCTTATTGAAGATGTAAACATTGAGATGAGTCAGGCACGGGAGACGAGCAACATCTACTCTAACATCCTGGAATCTACCATGGATACATACTCAAGTATCATCAATAACAATATGAATACCACGATGCGTACACTTACGTCGGTATCGATTATAATGATGTTCCCCACTCTTATTGCGAGCCTTTTCGGAATGAACCTCGTAAACGGTATGGAAACAAGTAAATTCGGTTTCCTTGTGGCACTCGTGATATCATTCGTGGTGTCTGGAGCATCATGGTGGATGTTGAGATATAAACGACTATTGTAATTTTTCCGAAAAAAAACACTCAAAGATTTTTTTGTTTTATTTTTTTTGTGTACATTTGCATTTCGTTAGCATTTTTGTGGATTATCGAATCATAAACTAAACGTAAATGATGGACTCTCAAGAGAAAACCCTCACTCAGGGCAACGCAGAAGAAGTTAAGAATGTTGACCAGGTTACCGAAACAACTCCGGCAGCCGAAGAGTCACAAGTAGAGAAAACAGAAGACATTGCCAAAAAGGTGTATGCCTCTAAGGATGAAGTGCTTGAACGCATAAAGGAAATAGCCCATGGCGACGAAGCACCTCAGAAAAGCGAGGTAGATCATCTGAAGACAGCCTTCTATAAACTGCATGCCATGGAGCGTGAGGCACAGCAGAAAGCATACCTTGACGCAGGTGGTGCCCCAGAGGCTTATCAGGTCATGCCCGATGAGAAAGAGGAGGCATTTAAGGCCGAGATGCAGGTTATAAAGGAGAAAAGGGCACGAATATTCCAACAGCAGGAAGAGGAGAAGAAAGAAAACCTCAAGAGGAAGTTGGAGATTATTGAAAAGATAAAAGGAATGGCCACTACTCCCGAAGAAGCCAACAAGTCATACCAAGAGTTTAAGAAACTACAACAGGAATGGAAAGACATCAAGGCTGTACCGGCAGAGAACTCCAACGAGCTGTGGCGTAACTACCAACATTACGTGGAGCAGTATTACGACCTGCTGAAACTGAATATCGAGGCAAGGGAATATGACTTCAAGAAAAATCTTGAGATTAAGACACGGCTCTGTGAGGCTGCAGAGAAACTGGCAGACGAGCCAGACGTGATCAGCGCTTTCCATCAATTGCAGGAGTTGCACGCCCAGTACCGTGAGGCAGGACCAATCAGCAAGGAACTGCGTGAGGAGGTGTGGACAAGGTTTAAGAACGCATCAACTGTAATCAACAAACGCCATCAGCAGCATTTTGAAAACCTCAGGGCGCAAGAGGAGGAGAACCTTACAAAGAAAACCGCCCTTTGCGAGAAAGTGGAAGAGGTGGCTAAACAGGAGTGTAAGACAGCGGCAGACTGGGAAAGCAAGACAAAAGAGATTATCGACATTCAGACAGAGTGGAAAACCATTGGTTTTGCTCCACAAAAGATGAACGTCAAAATATTTGAGCGCTTCCGTGCCGCATGTGATGATTTCTTCTCACGCAAGACACAATTCTTCAGAGACATGAAGAGCCGCTTTGCTGAGAACGCCGAGAAGAAGAAAGTCCTTATTGAGAAAGCACGTGAGTTGAGCGACAGCACCGACTGGAAATCAACATCCGACAAACTTATAGCACTGCAGAAGGAGTGGAAGACTATCGGAATGGTACCCAAGAAATTAGGTGACCAACTGTGGAATGATTTCCTTGAGGCATGTAACAAATTCTTTGAGGCTCGCAATGCCGCTAACGCCGGTACACGCAACGAAGAGCGTACCAACTTAGAAAAGAAACGTGAGATAATTGCCAAGCTGCGTGAACTTGCTGATAGTGGTAATGATGTGACTCAAGAGGAGGTACACGCTCTCGTGGAGGAATATCAGGCTATCGGACACGTGCCTTACAAAGAAAAGGACAAGGTTTATAATGAATACCACGAGGTGATGGACAAGCTTTATAAGGAGCGTAACATCAGCGTGGCACGCCGCCGTCTTGACAACTTTAAGAGTAATCTGCGCAATATGGCTCAGCGTGGTGAGAACGCACTCGACAATGAGCGTAGCAAATTGATGCACCGCTATGAGATTCTGAAACAAGAAATACAGACTTACGAAAACAATATCGGTTTCCTCAGCGTATCCAGCAAGAAAGGTAACAGTCTTGTGGATGAGATGAAACGCAAGATCAGCAAACTCAAGGATGACCTTGAACTGGTTCGCCAAAAGATTAAGGCTATAGATGCTGAGAATAAGGAAGAAGAATAAATAAAAACGGGGTTTAAAAAACCCCGTTTTTATTTATGTTTTATGTTTTGAGTTTTCGTCAACTTTATCCCTTCTGTTACGCTTAACAAAATAGCGAATTGTGAAGTATGCTATTGCAATAAGCACTATGGCTATTATACCATATTTAATATAGTCACCATATTCCATTATCTTCGCCTCCATCTGGTCTTCAGGAACAAAGGTATGCAACCACCAGCCAAGAGCGGCAAGAATGCAATTCCATACTCCCGCACCAATGGTAGTGAAAAGCAGGAAACGCCAGTAATTCATCTTTGCAAGACCAGCGGGGATGGAGATAAGATGACGGATGCCGGGAATAAGACGGCCTGTGAGCGTGGCAGCAACACCATGACTGTCGAAATAACGCTCGCTCTTCTCCACCTTCTCCTGATTAAGCAGACAAAGATGTCCCCAGCGGCTATTGGCAAACTTATATATTATCGGGCGACCCAAATAATACGCAGCTACATAGTTAATACTTGCGCCACAATCGGCACCTATTGTAGCAAACAATATAACAAGAAAAACATTAAGATTTCCGCCTGCGGCATGATATGCTGCAGGTGACACAACAAGCTCTGAAGGCACGGGGATGACAGTACTCTCAAGGAGCATCAGAAACCATATCGTGCCATAATTGAGGTTGTCGAGTAGTGTGGAGATCCATTCCATACTATCAATACTTCTTACCTTTTAATTTAACTTCTACCATATAACGCTCATAGTCACTCACTGGTGTGCCAACAGGGAAGAGATCCGCAAGGGCAGCCTCTGCCTCATTGGGGTTGAGGCGTATGGCAATACGCATCTGGTGCATAAAGGTGGTATAGTCACCTTGTGCAAAACGGCAGCGAGCATAATAGGCATGACCGTCAGGCCACTCCTCACCCTTTAACTTGAAGAGTTGGCGGAACCTCACGTCTGCATCCATAAGATGATTACTGTCGAAGAGTGAAATGGCAGCCTGGATGATTACCGTAGGATCGTAACCGGAGTCAGAGATTGCTTTCTCATAGCACATCTTTGCCTCTTTCTCATGATCACTGTTGAGTAGTATATGCGCGCGCACAACCTCAAGACCGTAATTGTCGCTATCTATCAGCTCTGCCTTGTTAACATATCCAAGGGCACGCTTCAGACTTCCCAACAGACTATGCACAAGAGCAAGGTTGTGGTAGATATCCACTAAATACGGTGAGTCAGAAGCAGCTTTCTCCTCAGCGCTATTCAGCATAATCATGGCTTTTCCGGGCTTATCATTAATCATATATATCACGCCTCGGAAGAGATATCCCACTTCATCCTCCGGACAATGCTCGCAATAACGCTCATACCAAGTCATTGCCTCGTTGTAATTACCAAGGGTGTATAAGCCGTTAGCCTTGTTGAGCATTGCCTCGTAATCATCCGGATTAATGGCAAGTGTGTACTCACTGCTCTTTATCGACTCATTGATATCATCATTCAGAAACTGCGATGAGGCAAGACTGTTCCAATAACTGGTAGAAAAAGGATTGATATCAAGCAACTGATTGAATATACCCTCACTCTTCTTATACTCACCCCTTACAACATGGATATTACCCTTTATCTCCTTGTATTCCTCAGAATCTGTGTCTGAGACCAACTCAAGGAAGAACTCAGCCTCATCTGCCATCTCATATTCTATGAGGAGGTCTGCAGCGTCTAAGGCATATTCCTCCAAATCTTCATCATCGATTTTGCAATACTGTTGCTTAAGGAACACAAAAGCATCACCACTCTTATTATCATTTATAAGTAGCTCGGCATGAAACAGACAATAATCCGAACTGTCTTTATCGGTTATCTTTTCCGAATACTTACGTGCACCCTCTATGTCGCCTCTGACAAACAACAGATAGCGAGCATAGAAGAGATGTGGCAGGGTGCTGCCAGGAAAAGTCTTCATGGCCTCCTTAATAACGATAAGTGCCTGGGTACGATGACCCGTCTGCTCATAATAGTCAGCAATGTCAACTAAATCGTTCGGCCACAGCATCTCACCATGGCGCATCGCCTCTCCAGCCTCATACTGGTGAAGTTTATCCAAAAATTCTTTACTCTTAAAAAATGCGTCCACGATAGTAATAATTAAACTGCTGTATATATCCGCAGTCCGATATTATTTTTTACTGTTTTTTGCCCATGTATCCTTAAGACCCACTGTCTTGTTGAAAATAAGGTGCTCAGCAGTGCTATCAGGGTCAAGCATGAAATAGCCAATCCTCTGAAACTGCAGATAATCACCAGGCTTCTTTGTCAAAAGGTAATTCTCCACATAACCTTTAGTAATCCTCAACGAGTCCGCATTAAGCAACTCATGGAAGTCACGCTCGTCAGCAGAGGGGTTCTCAACACTGAACAAACGGTCATATTCTCTTACCTCCATCTCCTGACAGTGATCAGCGCTCACCCAGTGGAGTGTACCCTTAACCTTTCGGCCGGCACCTTCCATGCCACTCTTGCTAATAGGATCATATTCCGCCTGTATCTCAATGATATTGCCATCCGCATCCTTGGTACAGCCAGTACACATTACTATATATGCGTTCTTGAGCCTTACCTCACGCCCCGGAGAGAGACGGAAGAATTTCTTAGGAGCATCCTCCATAAAGTCATCACGCTCTATCCACAGGTTCCTTGAGAATGTTATGGTATGAGTAGCGCTATTCTCATCCTCTGGATTATCAATAGCTGTCATCTCCTCTGTCTCACCCTCTGGATAATTGGTAATAACAAGTTTTACAGGATTGACAACGGCAGAAACCCTTGTGGCACGCTTGTTAAGGTCATCCCTAACGGCTGCCTCAAGTAACGCCATGTCATTAAGAGCGTCGAACTTAGTATATCCTATGGAATCAATAAAACGACGTACACTCTCTGGTGAATAGCCACGACGGCGCATACCACATAGTGTTGGCATACGTGGATCATCCCATCCGCTCACTAAGCCCTCTTCCACAAGTGCAAGCAGTTTACGCTTGCTCATCATGGTATATGTAAGATTGAGACGATTGAACTCTATCTGACGGGGACGGTAGTCATCTGTGCGTCCTTCCTCCTCATCCTTCTCACGAAGTAAATCCACAAACTTATCATAAAGAGGACGATGAGGAACAAACTCCAAAGTACATATAGAATGAGTCACACCCTCAAAATAGTCGCTCTGACCATGGGCAAAATCATACATGGGATAAGCATGCCACTTTGTACCTGTACGGTGATGAGGTGTGTGAATAATACGATAGATTATGGGGTCACGGAAATGCATATTGGAATTTGCCATGTCGAGTTTTGCCCTCAGTACCATGGAACCCTCCTCAACGTCAGGAGTATTCATCTTCTCAAACAGTCGAAGGTTCTCCTCTATCGGACGGTCACGATATGGCGAAGCCACACCGGGCTCTGTCGGTGTGCCCTTCTGGCGCGCTATCTCCTCTGCTGTCTGCTCATCAATATATGCCAATCCCTTACGTATGAGCCACAATGCGAAATCCCACAGCTTCTCAAAATAATCTGAGGCATAATACACATTACCCCATTTAAACCCTAACCAGCTGATGTCATTAAGGATATTATCCACATACTCGTTGTTTTCCTTTGACGGATTGGTGTCATCAAACCTCAAGTTACAAACGCCTCCGTATTTTGCGGCAATACCAAAGTCCATACATATCGCTTTAGCATGACCAATGTGAAGATATCCATTAGGCTCTGGCGGGAAACGAGTCTGAATCCTACCACCGTTCTTACCTTCGGCAAGGTCTTCTTCTACCAACTGTTCTACGAAGCTCAAGCTCCTCTTCTCATCTTTTATGTCTGTTATTTCTGTCATATTATGATAGTATTGCAATAGTATTTAATTATGCAAAGTTAATGAAAAAATCTGATTTAACAAAAAATAGAGGATAAAATATACAAAAAGTAAAAATATTAAAAAAAATCTACAAAACATGTTATTTAACATGTATTTTAATTTGCACCATTGATTTTAATCAAGTAATTTTGCATCCGTTATCCTGAATACAATCTTTTTACCTTAAAAAAAAGCTAATACCTATTGAGATAAAATGTCCCTCTCTGTGAAGAAAGGGACATTTGTTTTATATTGAGAATTGAAAAATGAATATTGAATAGTAACCATCAATTTTCAATCTTTAATTATCAATTTTCCAAGTACCAGCGGTAGAGTTTCTCTACACCATCTTCTATCTCCACCTTATGCTGCCATCCGAGGCTGTGAAGCTTGCTCACATCGGTGAGCTTGCGCGGTGTGCCATCGGGCTTGCTACTGTCGAAGATTACCTCTCCGGTGAAGCCTACCACTTTGACAACAAGTTCTGACAAATGGCGAATAGTGAGTTCCTTACCTGTACCGACATTAACATGGCAGTTACGGATCTCTCCAAGCTGAGGCAAGGCACCTCCCCTACCGATACTGTTGTTACGGTCCACCTCACCGTCTGTACTTACACCATAATGCACACTGCTGTATTTCTCTATACCTATAATATCAGAGAAACTGACATT
>JAGDAU010000141.1 GCA_017959365.1 Prevotella sp. | reverse complement strand
TGCCCCTCAATGGTAGCAATGATTGTCTCCTTTCGTTTTGCCAATTCCTTGTATTTGTCATTCAGCTTACAGATACGCGCTATCTCCACCTCACTTAATCCGCCGGTACGTTCCTTCCGGTAGCGTGCTATAAATGGGATGGTGCATCCTTCCTCAAGCAATTCGATAGTGTTTCCGACAGCTTTGACACTCAGTCCTGTGTCATTGGCTATGAGAGTAATGATATTTTCGTTAATCATATAATTTATTAAAGTTTCGTTTTCACTCAACTTATTGGTTTAAAGTTTAATGTTGAAAGTTGAAAGTGAATTACATTTGTTGCTAAAATGCCGGTTTTTTCAATTTTCAATTTTTAATTCTTAATCGCGCAGCGACAACTATTAAATCTTAAATTTTAATTTTTAATTCATCAACCGTTCCCGTTAACGTTCCCGTTGAATTTCATCTCCGTTGATTGTACCTTATGTACAAAATTACAGATAAATTCCGCTGTTTCCTCTATACCGAGTATGCTGCTGTCAATACACAGATCGTAGGAGGCACTGTCACCCCAACGCTTACCAGTATAGTAGTTATAGTATGATGCCCTGGCACTCTCTGCTTTGTCTATTATCTTTATTGCCTCTTGATAGCTGCAATCATGCCGTTTCATTACATGCTCCACACGCCATGAGACAGGTGCGGAGATAAAGATATTCACAAGGTTGGCATGGTCGCGAAGGATATAGTCGGCACAGCGACCGACAAAGACGCAGCCTCCATCGCTTGCGGCATGCGTTATGGCATCGCTCTGAAACTTAAACAGTCCGGCAGGCGAGAAACGGTTGTCGTAGAAGTTGTCGTCACTGAGATGTGGCATGTGCATGTGGAAGAGCGATCTCATGAAGCCCCTGTTCTCATCATTCTGTTCAAAAAACTTCTCTGAGAATCCACTCTCCTTGGCTGCCATATTGAGTATTTCTTTGTCATAGAAAGCATAACCCAATTTGTCGGCTATAAGTTTGCCTATAGCCCGACCTCCGCTACCGAGTTGTCTGCCTACTGTTATTATCATTGTATCCATTGAGATTTTGGGTTCTTATATTTCTTAAATATCTTATCAAAATAATAATTGTAATGATGAATGCTACCAAATCAGAGGCTGGCAGCGCAGCCCACACACCATTAATACCCCACATTATCGGCATTATAGCTGCTAATGGTATCAGAAAGAGCATTTGTCGTGACAACGAGAGAAACACACTCACCTTAGCCTTTCCTATGCTCTGAAAGAAATTCGTTATAACGGCTTGTGAACCTATAAGTGGAGAAACAAGCATGTTAATCCTGATAGCGTTGACGGATTCCCTTAGCAAGTCTGGGTCATTAGTAAAAAGACGAGCGCAGGGCCATGGGAAAAAGACACTCACAACCCAACCGGCTGTCATGGCCAGTGTGGCGTATATTACTGAATATTTCAGTACGGTAAAGACCCTGTCCATTTGTTGTGCACCATAGTTATATCCAGCTATAGGCTGCATGCCCTGGTTGATACCCATCACAATCATAAAGAAGATAAATGCCAGCCTGTTAGATATACCGTATGCTCCCACGGCACTGTCGCCACCGTAATGTACCAACTGATTATTGATGAATATCACCACAAGACAGGCGCATGTATTCATGGAAAAAGGCGAGATACCGATGGCAATGATATTCTTTACCAGTCCCGTGTCTATCTTAAACGAATGTTTCTGAAAGTGAAGAAATTCGCGTTTGTTACTCAAGAGCCGGAACTGCCATGTAAGTGCTGCCATTTGAGACAGGATGGTGGCAAGTGCGGCACCCCTGATACCCATATCAAAGACCCAGATAAAAATCGGGTCGAGAATAATGTTTAGCGTCACGGTAAACATTGTGGCATACATTGCCTGTCGGGGTTTACTTGCCGCACGCAATACAGCGTTCATGCCAAAATAAAGATGCGTAAACACATTGCCCAAGAGGATTATTTCCATATACTCCCGTGCGTAGGGGAGGGTAGCGTCACTGGCACCGAAGAAACGTAATATCGGGTTTATGAAAATCAGACACACTACCATCAGTAATAATCCGATGATAACATTCAGGCTGACGTTATTACCTAATATGCGATTGGCAGTAGAGTAATCTTTCTGTCCTAAACGCATAGAGATAAGCGTGGAAGAACCAATGCCTACAGCAGCGCCAAAGGCTGCTGAGAGATTCATAAAGGGGAAGGTGATAGCCAGTCCGCTGATGGCAGTGGCATTGACACCCTGGCCAATGAATATGGAGTCAGCCATATTATATAGCGATGAGGCTGTCATCGCTATAATAGCCGGTGTGGCATACTGTCTCAGCAGTTGCTTCACCGGCTTGGTTCCAAGCTCAAGAGTAGCTTTCTTGTTGTCCATGATCACATATAGTCATCATCAGCCACATCGGCAGCCTCAAGGCCAAGCTCTTCGGGATCTTCATCGAATGTGGTGCGATAGCTCTCTTCCGTCAACTTATCCTCGTCAAAATCGTCATCATCCTCATCTGGACTGTTGAAAGAGTCGTCTATCTCACGTAGTGTGTCATCCTCCGGATCATCGATGTTTGACTCATATTTTATCCGTGGCTTCTCAAACTCAGGCTTCTCTTTGGCGAATATAGCCTCCACCCATAAACCCTTAGGTATCTCAAGGACCTCGTATCCGTCCTTAATCATCTTGTCATACAAGCCACCTGGCTTCTTCAGACGGTCTTTAGGAAGGGTAGTGGTACTGATGTCAAAACCACTCTCTATGATGTCACGGATGCTCTGGGAAAGGGATTCCCATCCACCGCCGAAGTTTCTGTCAATCACCTCTATCACTTTAGCGGCAGACACATGACGTATATTCTCGTAGGTAAGGTCGGTGACTCGTGTGATAGGTTTTTTCTTTAATGCCCATTTCACTTTCACACCATCCTCCACTTTCACCGTGGCAATCTTATAACCTTGTTTGGTATAACTTTTCTCCACCTTTTTATCATCTGGTAACTCTTCCAGTGTGAATGCACTCTTGATGATATCAATGTAATGCCTTGTGTTGTCAACTAAGTTAAGGTCTTTGTCAGCGCTGTCCCAAAGTCTGAACACATCATTTTCCTGAAGTTCCCAGATGTTGCTTTTGTTAAGCGATTTAAGTGTTATCTTCTCTGTACGTTTCATAAATATAATATAATGTATTTCTTTATTTTTCCTTAAATGCGGTGCAAATGTAGGCACTTTATCTGTTTTTTACAAGTTTTTATTCGCTTATTTTTATTAAAAAATAAAAAATTACCATTCACGATGTGTCTTGTTAGACATTTTTAATTACCTTTGCTTGTCAAACTTTAAACATTAAACTCTTAACCCTAAATATGAGCGAGCCATTAGCGGAAAGAATGCGACCACGCAGATTAGAAGACTACGTTGGTCAGCGGTCTATAATAGGTAAAGGTGCCATACTGAGAAATATGGTTGACACTCGCAATGTGTCATCATTCATACTATGGGGACCGCCAGGGGTTGGGAAGACGACTTTGGCACAGATAGTGGCAAATACCATTGAGGTGCCTTTCTATACACTCAGCGCAGTAACGAGCGGTGTTAAGGATGTCAGGAACGTTATTGACCGTGCGGCACAAGGGCGTTTCTTCAACTCCCGTAGCCCTATTCTCTTTATTGATGAGATACACCGTTTCAATAAGTCACAGCAAGACTCTCTGTTGTCTGCGGTGGAAAAAGGGATAGTAACACTGATAGGAGCAACAACGGAGAATCCCTCGTTTGAAGTTATCCGGCCTCTGCTGTCACGTTGTCAGCTTTTTGTATTAAGTCCGTTAGAACGTGCTGACCTTGAGGCTCTTCTGCACAGGGCTATAGAAAAAGACACCATTTTATCCAAGCGTGACATTGAGTTGAAGGAGACGGAGGCCATAATTCATTATTCTGGTGGTGACGCAAGGAAATTGCTGAATTTACTTGAGATAGTGTGCAACTCAGTGCCAGATGGTGACAAGGTGGTGATAACCAACGATATTGTTCGGAGATGTCTCAACGAGACACCATTAGCATACGATAAGGATGGCGAGATGCACTACGACATCATATCCGCGTTTATCAAGAGCATACGTGGTAGCGACCCTGATGGCGCGCTCTATTGGATGGCTCGTATGATAGAGGGTGGTGAGAAACCGGAGTTTATAGCACGGCGCGTGGTTATCAGTGCCGCAGAAGATATCGGATTGGCTAATCCCAATGCACTCCTGCTTGCCAACGCCGCTTTTGATGCCGTCATGAAGGTTGGATGGCCGGAAGGCAGGATACCTCTCGCTGAAGCAGTGGTTTACCTCGCCACCAGCCCAAAGAGCAACTCCGCATACATGGCTATCAATAGTGCATTGGAAAAGGTAAGGGAAACCGGCAACCTGCCTGTACCGCTTCACCTGCGTAACGCCCCAACTCAGTTAATGGCTGAGTTAGGCTACTCCGATGGTTACAAATACCCTCATGACTTCCCCAACCACTTCACTGAGCAGCAATACCTGCCCGATGCTCTTCAATCTACCCGTTTCTGGCATGCCCAACACACGCCAAGCGAAGAAAAACTTTATCAGAACATGCTCACAAGGTGGGGTGAGAGATACAGACAGGCAGATGAAACAGTATGAAATAAATAGTTTCGACTTTCATAACTGAAACTTGAATTAATCGTTAAAAATTACATAACATAAACCTAAATAATTATGATAAATGTTGTATGTGTACATACCGCAATGGCTTTAGTGGAGCCGTTGACGAAGATTTTCGGTGAATATCTGCCGGAAGTGAATGTTAACCATATCGCTGACAGTACGCTTATAAAAGAGGTGATAGCCAATGACAGCGTTACTCCAGCGGTGCGTAGAAGACTGCTGTCATATTATCTCACCGCCGCAGACTCCGGGGCAGACGTGATATTTAATACTTGTTCGTCGGTGGGTGACATTGCCGACCTCGGAAACAGTATCGCACCAATACCCGTCTTTCGCATCGACTATCCCATGGCATTGGAGGCGGTGACTAAATACGATAAGATAGGTGTTATATCCACACTGCCCACCACACTCGCTCCCACACGCCGCCTACTCGAGAATGAGGCAGTGAAAGCCGGGCGTACAGTGACACTGGTGGATGGTTTGGCAGACGGAGCCTTTGCCGCAGGACAGAGTGGCGATGGTGAAACTCACGACCGCCTTATAGCTGAAGCAGCGCAACGTATTGCCTCTGAGGTGGATATGTTTGTGCTGGCTCAGGGCTCTATGGCGCGCATGGAACAGCGGCTGTCGGAACTCACGGGTAAGCCGGTGCTCTCAAGTCCGGTATCGGGCGTTAAGGGATTGCGTAAATTCCTCAAACTATGAGCAAGAAAAACATAATACTTACCATGCTCGTCATACTGGGCATGGTAACCTTTCTTGACCGCATCAACATCAGTGTCGCAGGCGCTCAGATTATGGGCGACCTCAACCTGAATGCGTCGCAATGGGGATGGGTGCAGAGTGCATTCATACTCTCATACGGACTGATGCAGATACCAATGGGAGACTTCGGCGACAAACACGGTCATCGAAAGGTGTTGTCACTGATTGTGCTGTGGTGGTCACTTTTCACCGCCTTCACAGGACTTGCCGGAGGGCTGGCGTCTCTGCTTGTCATACGCTTTATGTTTGGCATTGGAGAGGCTGGCTCAGCACCATGTTCCACTGGTGTCATC
>JAGDAU010000140.1 GCA_017959365.1 Prevotella sp. | reverse complement strand
GTGTCTGTTCTCCCACAACCTTTCAATCTCCCTTTGATGTTCCGCTTCATCGGTGTAAAGGAACTCGATAGCCAACTTATTTCTTGTCTCGGCATATCGCTTATGAGCTTCCGTAGCAGTTCTAAGTGCGTCCATGTATTCCTGTAACACCTGTTTTGCTTCGGTTAGGAGATTATCTTCTCCTGGCTTTTCTATCTGCAGATTCTTCTTCTGCAGATACTCGTCCATAACATCCTCTGATGGCAGCAGACTTCGTGAAACTGGTATCGCCCTTGATGGCGTTCCTGTTGGCCGCCGCTCAGGCAGCAGTGGAGCAGGAGTAAGATGTATGGTTTAGAATATCAAATCAGGCGGAACGTCCCGAAACAGGGGCTTCCGCCTGATTTTTTGGTCTGTTGTTGTGGAAAATTACCTAATCCGCATGGGGCAGGGTTCTTACTCTATCAATCAGCTTGATGGTATAGTCAATACCATAAACTTGAGTCAACAGGTATATAATTCTCAAATTTTTCACAAAATGCTACGCTGTTTGTCAGAAAATGAGTATCTTTGTCGCACAATTGAATCTCCTTGCCCATCATTTCTAAGAGTGACAACCTTTTTCTGTTGATCTCACAATAATTGAATTAGCATTCATGAAACAGGAAATTAATCCCAAGGACACTAACAGAGCCATCGCATTCGAACAGTGGATGAAATCACCGATGCCGATGGTGACGTTCACGAAGACCTTCGACGTGACGCGGTTGTGTAAGGTCAGTCGGCGACGGGGATTTAAGTTCAATATGCTGCTGTGCTGGTGCATCGGTCGTGCTGCGTCAAAGATAGACGAGTTTTACATGTTGCCCCAGAAGGGGAAACTGTACAGATACGACCGCATTGCCATCAATGTGATAGTGGATAATGTAAAGGGCGGGCTAAGCTTCTGCGACGTCGTTGTCAGCGACGACCTGGAGGCGTTTAATGCCAACTATCAGCATCTGACAGAGACCATTAGCCAGACCTGTCAGGACATCTTAGACGACGAGGCCGCAATCGTCGGATCATCGGCTATTACCGGCACAGAACTCGACAGCATCGTCAACCAATATAGCGGCATTTTCAACAATCCATTCCTGGCCTGGGGCCGCTACCGCAAAGGTTGGCTGAAGACAACGCTGCCTATCTCTTTCCAGTTCCACCACGCCCAGATGGACGGCTCTCACGCCGCCCGATTTCTGGAAGAACTTCAAAGGGTAATCAATAAAGTTTAATGTTTAAAGTTTAGAGTGAATTTTATTTGCTATTTGACAATTGTTGTCCAATAGCGTTAAACTTCCTGCCATCCTTATATATGATAAGCTGACCGTTCTCGATTACCTTCCGGACCGTTACTTTTCCATTGTCCTTAGTGTGTGGTATTCCGGTTATGCCGGTATCCATGGTGCCCTCTTCCGTAGGCGAGCCAAAGCCACCCTTCATGTTGGCTGCGCGTACGGTAATTTTGCCAGAGGGTTGAAGGGTTAATGACGAAAGGTCAATACCGTTCTCTGTACCGTCAACGATGGTTACGAAGTCACCGTCCTGCTCTATGAGGAAAGCTTTTGCCTTAGCGTCTGTTGTCCATGATAGGCTGTTGCCGGTGCGTGTAACGCTTGTCACCACCACCTGACGGCACTCCTCGTCAGGAGCCCAGTCGGGAAATACGTTGCGTAGCTTGAAACGCTCTATCTCATCAGACTTGAGTATAGTCTCGTAGGTCTTGCTGTTAGCCGCGGTGAATGTAAGGACATTAGACTCAGGACTTACCACATTGCCATTCATATCCATCGTATTATACTCGAAGAAATCCATTGCCCTGCAAACGCTCTCGCTGTCGTCAGAGCTCTTTACGCCTTTGGTGGTGACGCGCAAAGAGTAATCGATATCCCTTACAACAGCATAGCCGTCAGCCTCCTTGCCACTGGTCTGGTCGTTACCCAGACGCTTAGCGGCATCCTCTGAAAGGGTGGTGTTGATGAAAGCGGCTTTTGGCCATGCTCTCCATCCGCGTCCGAAGTCCCATGTCTTGGCTTTACAGTCCACGGTGCACTCGTTGAATATATATCCGTGGCCGCCAACGGCATTGAAATCTTCCGCTACAGTGTATGGAGCAGCAATATGAGTGTCTCCCTTATAGTCGCCTTGCTTGGGTTGGCGGTTGACACACAACAGGTGACACCGGTTGAAGAACACATCACCGCGTCCGCATATATAGTCAACGGTGCCTTCAAACTGAGAGTCCTCAAAGTATAGCTGGCCATAATCCGTGTGAGAGTAGTAAGTGTCCTGATTAGAAGCCAGTCGCAGGAACTTACCAATGGTGTGATGACCGCGGTCATGCAGGGCTGCTGCCTGACCTTCATTTCCTCCGTATGAATAGTTGTTCTGGAAGGTGATATTCTGCAGATACGTGCCGGTACTCCTGATCATGATAGGAGCGGTTCGGCTGACGCTTGCCATCTTCGGCGTGATACAGATGGTTACGCCTTCAGTGCTTTGACCGATCATAGAGATATTGTCGGCCTTGAGGGTGTCACGTCCGTAAGGGGTGGCGCCAGACTCAGGGTTATTATACTCACCATAGTCGTATGTGCCGTTTTTCAGGAAGATGAACCGACGCATAGCACTTGGCGTCTCGTTCAGCTCTTTGATAGCGGCGCGCAGCTCTTCTGTCGTGCTTACCACCTTATAGTCATTCTGACGCATACTCACCTCTGTTACATAGTTTGCCACAAGAGTGGTGTTGCCCTTTATGTTAAAGGTATAGCTGTTTGATGTCGTGACAAGCTTTCCTGTGGAAGTAGTCCAGCCAGTGAAGATGAAGCCATCATTTGGTGTTTGCGACAAGGTGACAGTTGTGCCGCTTTCGTAGCTTGCCGCCTGCGGTGTAGCCTGTATGGTACCTGCTCCCTCTGGAGAGACGGTGGCGGTAAGGGTATAGGTGAGTGGCTGACCCACCGTACCGTAGAGAGTGCCTTCTATGATGATGTCACCAAAAGAGGCACCCTTGTCGGCTGCCACATCGAAGTTGTAGATGTTAAATGATATGCCAAATTGCTGTTCGCTGGCTGATGTGCCACTGATGTCATAGCTGTATTCAGACACGGTACCGGCGTTACTGCCTGCTCCACGGTTAGGGCGCTCACCCGTTGCGAGTGTATTCTTGCTGCCGTCGCAGACCCATGTAGCATTGAAATTACCCTTGTCTGTCTTCCAACGGAATGCCTTGAAACTTACCTTTTTAGGTGTGAAGGCGATACCCTTTTTCAAAGTAATGAGGAACTGTACGGCATTGGCATCGCTGGCAGAAGAGGATTTCGACGTAACAGGGAACATGGTCTGGGTGATATTGTCCACATCTGATGTCATGACAACAGGGTCTTTTAGGCCGCTACCCTTAATGATTTCAGCCTTTTCTATAAACTGCGATACATCAGCGGGTGTGTAGGAGGGTGCCTCCATTATGGTGCCGCTTGTCATAGCCCACTTGATAGTGGCAAGGTCATTGTTTGCCGTCTGGGCAAACGCTGTCAGCGTGAGTACGAGTGCTGACAACATTGTTAGTAGTCTTTTAGAAGTCATCATGATTGTAGTTATTTTATAGAGTCCACTTTCTAAAGTTGACTCAGCTATTTACATTTTAAATGCAAAATTAGTGAGTTTATGAGTAATGACCGCAGTTTGTCTTAGTTTTTTAATATTTTTAAAGATTAAACACAACTGAAGTTGGAGTTAACAAGTTGACAAGTTAACAAGTTGACAAGTTAACAAGTTGTTAGTTAAAAATGAAACAGTTCCCGTTCCCGTTAACGTTCCCGTTGATATCTGTTCCCGTTCCCGTTAACGTTCCCGTTGATATCTGTTCCCGTTCTTGTTGAAGTCAGGCAATAATTGTTTTTTGG
>JAGDAU010000139.1 GCA_017959365.1 Prevotella sp. | reverse complement strand
GCATAACCGACGTTACCCCATGTACCACCGTCCTCACGGAACTCGGTGTCCCATGTCCATGCCTTAGTTCCAAACTCGGTGAGCATGCCCTCAGGGTCAGAATTGCTCTTGAATGCCCACCATGTGGCCTCACCCCAGCTACCTGTACCAGGAGCGACATAAATGAGCTGCAGATGATTAGCATCAAGCTTTTTAACCTCAAATTCTGTGGGCATATAACCCCCGCCATTAATCTTGAATGGGAAGAGTATAGCACCCTCTGTGGTCTTCAGCGTACCGTATGACCAGTTAGCCTGTGAGCCGTCAATAGAAGCCTTGTCACACTCACCGGTATAGCCTTCGATACCAAGAATCTTACCCTTACGGATCTGGTTGCCACCGGCATCGAAACAAAGTACGTTGCCATCATCAGAGATAACCATTGTAGCGTTTGGATCCTCCTCACCATTAGCGACACCAGTGTTAGAGTGCTGCAGCTGACCTGTCAGGTCTGCTGGAGGACAAGCGAACCAGATACCACTGGTCCAGTCTTCACCGGCTGCATAACCGACGTTACCCCATGTACCACCGTCCTCACGGAACTCGGTGTCCCATGTCCAAGTCTTAGAACCGTATGCATCGCTGGCAAGCAGACGCATCTCTGGAGCGAGTTCAGACGGCACAAACACAGTAGCTGTCTTAGTGGCTGTTATGGTATTACCGTTGAAGTCTTTTGTCTCAACATAATAAACCTGCTCGGTAGGATTACCACGCTTCGGAACAATCTTAAACTTACCGTTAGCGGTTCCTGCAGAAAGCTCGTTACGTGAGCCCTCTTCATCCAACTGGTAAACAGTCACCACGCGAGCCGGAGAGGTAGTAAACGTAAAATAGTTACCGTCAGCAGCCTCTGTGGTGTATTCCTCATCGGCATACTGCACCACCTGGAAGCCTTCGGCCAGTTGCTCACCAGTAAGCTTGGAGTTACCCGGCATACTGATGTCATCTTTTGACGGGTCGCAAGCAGTCAACAGACCAAGGGCAGCGACCATGAATAATATTGATTTTTTCATTTCTTCTTCGTTTTAATAATTTTACATCGGTGATGAATTACCATCCTGTGTATTCAGAGCTTGCATCAGTCCAACCCGGGTTCTGTACGACTGTATTCAAGGAAATCTGTGTTTCAGGCATCTTCTGGAAACCGGCTGTAGCAATATAACGGGCTTGATAACCACCATTATGAGCAGTATTTTTGTCAGGGTTACCACAATAGTAGATATCCTGATTCAACTGCTTGTCAAGAACAGCAGCAGCGATGTGCCAGCGGCGCATGTCATTCCAGCGGATACCCTCACAAGCGAACTCCCAACGACGCTCGGCCTGAAGAGCTGCCAGAGAGTAAGAAGCGATGGGTGACAGACCGGCACGTGCACGTACCTTGTTGATACCTGTAACATCCTCTTTCAGCTCACTCTGCATAAGCAGTACGTCAGCAAAGCGAATCAATACGAGGTCATGGATGTTATCCAACTGCAGGTTGTTACCATAACCACCAGACAAACCACCTGTATAGCCATACATAACGTTCTCAAACACCACATATGCTGGTGGGTCTTGACCCTCATCAGAAGCAGGTACGGAACCGTCGTTCTTACATACTATAGGTGACCATTTCTTGGCATAGAAACCTGACTCCTGTACGTAGTCAGCCCAACCACCTTTGGTATATGCAGGCATCTCATCAGTATCTAAACAATCAGCTATAGAAGCCTGCAGACGCATGTCAGTAGGCTCAGCAGCCTTCCAGTCCTTAACGAGGTTAGGAGCAACCGGACCGGCACCCCAACCCTGACCGAACGGGAATGTCTTAGCATAGTCCTGACCGCCACGCACACCAAAGTGCAGTGCATAACCGTTAGAGTAACCGATTGTTGTGCTCCAAGATGCCTTTTTGTTAAACTTGATGGCAAACATAGACTCCGGGTTAACACCATTGTCATCCTCTACCCACTTCAGATCCTTACCTGCGGTATAAGGATAATCCTTAACGACAGTCTTGTTGGTATATGCCCAAAGGTTACGGAAGTCTGGAACCAAGCTATAACCGGAATTGTTAACGCAATCATCAATATAAGCAATCACGTCAGCCTTTGTCAGAGTGGTCTCATCATTGAGAGTCACTGATGTCAAAGGTTTGTAAACGGTGCTTGCGAGAGCGGCAATATCTGTACCATTACCATACATACCTGTATAGAAGAGCCATGCGCGACCAAGCATTGCCTCAGCGGTGTATTTGTCGATACGGCCGTCTGAACGCCTTACGGCAGGAAGGAGCTCACAGGCGTCACGCAGGTCCTGAAGGATCTGTGCCCACAGTACGGTAACATCACCCTGAGTAACATTCTGCTGCTCCGGGTCTGTCACGAGTGGTACGTTTCCATACATTGAGGCGAGCTCATAGTAATAGAAAGCACGGAGGAAGAGAGCCTCACCAATACCCTTGTTCTTAACATCCTCATTAAGGCCGTCAGCATTGTAAAGCACATTAAGAAGAGTGTTGGCACGTGCCACACCGGCATAGCGGTCAACATAGAACTGGTTGGTCATGTCTGCATTGTAGTTGCAGAGCAAGTCCTCAGCCTGCATCAGCTTATCATTGGTACCACCACCACCGAGCTGGTCGTCACTGGCAAGACATGCGTTGTACAGGAACGAGCACTGGGGGTTGGCGTTCATTTCATTTAAGTTTTGATATACACCGGCGAGTACAGCCTGGACGTCAGCGTCAGTCTTCGGGAACTCACTGGTTGACATTTCGCCGACGTTTTCAACATTGTCGAGGTCACAAGAGGTAAGACCCATTGTGGCAACGGCTACGGCAAATAAAAATATCTTTTTCATATTGTGTACTCCTGTTTTTAGAATTTAATGTTTACACCTACCATATATGTACGCGGCTGTGGATAGTTACCCACGTCAACACCTGTTACCCAAGGCTCAGCGCTGTTGAGTGCCATACCGTTCTCAGGATCCATACCCTTGTAACCGGTGATGGTGAAGAGGTTCTGAGCTGCGAAATAGAGACGGAGCTGCTGGAACGGAGATGTCTTCCAAAGCTTTGTGAAGTCATAACCAACAGTCAGGTTCTGGAGACGGAAGTAATCAGCGTCCTCAATATAGAGGTCGGAGATTGACTGCCAATTCACACCACGGTTCATTGTAGCAAGGGGCGGATACTTATTGCTGGTACCCTCACCCATCCAGTACTTATACACCTCAGTGGTGTAGTTCTCATACTCACCGTCAGTGAACTTACGGTAGCTGCGTGCCACCTGCTGACCAAGTGCTGCATAACCGGTGATGTTGATATCGAAGCCCTTCCATGAAGCACCGAGGTTGATACCCATTGTTACATTGGGGTTCGGGTCACCGAGATTGGTCTTATCATCGTCATTGATGATACCATCGCCGTTAACATCAACAAACTTCAGGTCACCGACCTTAAGGTCTGAACCCTGGTGAGAGTTAGCGGGATCACCGTCCTTGAGTGTAGCGATATAATTTGCAAGATCCTGTGCGTTCTGGATAGGACCGGCAGTCTTATAGCCCCAGAAGTAACCGATAGGCTCACCTTCCTCAAAGCGTGCTATCACACCAGTACCCTGAGCGAGCAGGTCGTTACCGCCAGAGTTGTATTTCTGACTACTCTTAACCTTTGTAACCTTATTATTGTTAACAGCGAGGTTATAACCAATGTTATACTCAAAGTCCTTACCGATGCGGTCACGCCAGCTGAGGGCAACCTCAATACCGGTGTTACGTACTGTACCGGCGTTCTTCAACTGAGTATCAAAACCTGTTGTCGGAGAAACAGGAACAGCAACGAGCAGATCCTTTGTGGTCTTGATATACCAGTCGAAGGCAAGGCTCAGCCTGCTGTCAAGGAAGCGTGCGTCCAAACCAAGGTTAACCTGCTCTGAGGTCTCCCATGTGAGGTCTTCATTTGCAAGACGGGAGAGAGAGGCACCCCTTTCAGGATTGTTCTTCTCACTGTTGAATGAATACATGCTGTATGCGTCGTATGCGAAAGCAGCCTCATACTGGAATGCACTGATATTGCTGTTACCGTTCTGACCCCAACCGGCACGGAGTTTCAAGAAGTCGAGCCAGCCGTTGTTCTTCATGAACTTCTCATTAGACACTACCCAACCAGCGGAGAATGAGGGGAAGTAACCCCAGCGGTGACCGGGAGCGAATACTGAAGAACCGTCGGCACGGAGGATAGCAGTAAACATATACTTCTCAGCGTAGTCGTAGTTGATACGTCCGAAGTATGACATGCTGCGAACATCTGAATAAGGCAAGCCGCGAACAGTTCCCTCGTCGTTGTTCTTCATGAGCTCCATATAAGCATGGTCAAGGTCGCTAACGATAGCGTTTTTAGCTGTGGCACTGAGAGTGAAGCCATTGTCTGGACGGCTCTCACCATACTCTGTACCAAAGAGGATATCAAAGTGGTTGTCCTGAACTTCGAACTTATAGTTCAAGGTGTTGGTTGTACCCCAACCCCAACCAGTACCAATCTGATTGGTTGCCTCGTCAATAGAACGAGAGTCGTTCTGGTCGTTGATCTTGTAAGCGGGCAGATAAGCACGCCAGCTCCAAGTGCTCTGGTTGTAGTTCAACTGTCCACGGTATGTGAGACCCTTGATTGGCTGGATCTCAACAAAGCCAGCCACGTTAAGATTGAAGCTCTTACTCTTATTGTTGGCACTCTGGTTATTTACCAGGTTCATAATCGGGTTAGAAGCGTAAGAGGTGTAGTTGAACATACCCATATCCCTCAGATCGTTATAACCAAAGTAGTCACCGTTGGCATTGCGGATAGGAATGAGCGGGTTACCGCGCAGAGCAGTAGAGAGTACGTTGGAATACTGGTTGCCAATCTGGATACCCTGATTCTGCTTGTGGCTGTAGTACAGGTTCTCACCCACCTTGATTACGTCGTAACTGTTGTCCTTGCTGCGGAGGATGACGTGGTCAGAGTTCACACGGATGGTGAAACGACGATAGTCAGACTTAGCGTAGTCGCCACCGAAGACACCGTCCTGATACTGGTAACCAGTACCGATAGAGAACTTAGAGCGGTCATTACCACCGGCAATGTTCAGAGAGTGGCTGGTGCTGAAGGCGTTCTTGTTACGGATTTCCTCTACCCAGTTGGTACCCTTGTTGGAACCGTCCTGATAAGCTGCCAAGAGGTCTTCCTGACCCTTGAAATACTGTGACCAGTCACGTGCTGATTCACCAGAGTTGAAACGCACAGCGTCCATCACCTGCATGTACTCCTTGGCTGTCAGCATCTGAGGCAGACGATAGATGTTTGACCATCCGAAGTTAGCGTCATAGTTTACGGTAATCTTACCTTCTTTACCCTGCTTAGTGGTGATGAGGATAACACCGTTAGCAGCTGCTGAACCGTAGATGGCGCAGGATGCGGCATCCTTCAGCACGTCGATACGCTCAATGTCGGCGGGGTTAAGGTTGTTGATGTCACCACCGCTCACACCGTCGATAACGTACAGAGGCTTGGTGTCGCCGTTTGTACCGGCACCACGGATAGAAATCTTAAATCCGTCACCTGGCTGACCGGAAACAGCCTGGATGTTTACACCAGGAGTCTGGCTCTGCAACGCTCCAAGTACCTGTGTGGTGTTGAGTTTCTGGATGTCCTCACCCTTCACCTCAACAGTAGCACCTGTCACGAGTTTCTTTTTCTGTACACCATAACCAACGACCACAACTTCCTCAAGGCTGTTGTCGTCTTCCTGAAGCACGATGTTAATCGTGTTGCTGTTTCCCACAGCTACTTCCTGAGTCAGATAGCCGATGTAGGAGATCACGAGAGTGGCTCCCGGCTGTACGTTTAGAGAGAAATTACCGTCAAGATCGGTAACCGTTCCATTACTAGTACCTTTTTCAATGACACTGGCTCCGATAACGGGACCAGCAGCGTCACTTACGGTACCGCGCACTGTTCTGGACTGCTGCACCGCGGCAACTGCCGGGGTTCCTTGCTCAGCAAATACGTTTGGTGAGTAAGCCACACCAATAGCCGTACATGCTCCTGCAAGCAGCAATGTTTTACTAAGATTCAATTTCATACTAAAAGTATTTCTAGGTTAAATAGTATATACTGGGCGCAAAATTATTAAATATTTTTTTATCGGCGTATGTATTTTTTTGCTTTTTTTTATACTTTCTTGATTTTTTTCGCGTTTCTTGACAAAATTATCGGAAATATGGTCTATCTTTGTAACCAAAATTAATGAATTGTTAACTTTTTGATGACAAAAAACGCAAAAAATGGTTTCTTTTGAATGTGATTACAACAATGGCGCACACCCGAAAGTGATGGCACGGCTGATGGCTACCAATGAGGAACGCACACTATGCTATGGCGATGACAAATTCTGCGACTCCGCCAAAGAGAAGATAAAAGCGCTTTGTGGTACTCCGGAGGGACAGGTATGGTTTCTGACTGGCGGTACACAGACCAACGCCGTAGTAATTGACTCCATACTGCACACCTACGAGGGTGTGGTGAGTGTTGACTGCGGACACATCAACGTACACGAGGCGGGAGCAATTGAGTTCACAGAGCACAAAGTTATAACCATACCTCATAAAAACGGCAAGATGGAGTCTGCCGCATTAGATAAATACCTTGACGACTTCATGCACGACGGCAATGCCTCCCATTCGGTTTACCCAGGTATGGTCTATATAACATTTCCAACGGAATACGGCACAATATACAGCGCCAAGGAGCTTGATAATATATATAAGGTGTGCCGGAAGTACGACATTCCACTCTTCGTGGACGGCGCGCGCCTCGGCTACGGCATCATGGCAGACGGTAATGACATCACCCTGCCCTATCTGGCTCACCACTGCGATGTGTTCTATATTGGAGGTACAAAGATAGGCGCCTTATGCGGCGAGGCGGTGGTGTTTACCCACAATAACGCCCACAAGCACTTCTTTAATATCGTCAAGCAGCACGGGGCATTGGTGGCAAAGGGACGGTTATTAGGCGTGCAGTTTGACACGCTGTTCACAGAAAACCTGTATTTTGAGATTTCACGCCACGCCAATGTAATGGCAATGCGCCTGAGGGATATGTTCCGTAATCATGGCTATGAGTTCTATATCGACTCACCCACCAATCAGCAGTTTATTATCATGCGCAATGAGGAGGTGGCGCGCCTGTCTAAAGATGTTATCTTCACCCACTGGGGCAAATACGACAACGAGCGGCAAATCTGCCGCTTCGTCACCAGTTGGTCCACCACAGAGGAAGAGCTGAAAGAACTGGAGAAGGCTTTGAAGAAATAAATATCAGTAAACAGGCAGGGATGGAATCACAAACAGGAATTCCCTCTTTCCTTTATATGTGTTGACTGTTATGCTCATTTCATCACCAACACCCAGCTTATCTGTCGGGATACTAACATAGAGATTGGAAGTGTAGTATTCCGGCACTCCATTCTGGTTGTGACGCAATGTGACATAATACCTTGTGTTGCCATTACCAAGGTCGGTGATGTTGTCAGCGGCAAGGGCTATGGTCTGACGGAGTCCCGGGTCATCGGGGGTACCGGTCTTTATAGCCAGACGCAGGTTGGCAAATCTGCCGTTATGGCTGAGCCACGCACTCTCCACATCCAATGGGTCATAACCTACTGTGTCCACCTCCTCATGGCTGTGGGGAAACAGTACCGGCACCTGTGCAACGGAGAGGATATTCGTCTTGGCATTCTCCACCTTATTTATATATATAAGGGCACGATATGTGGTGTCACCCTTCTCAGCCCATTCACAGGTGAACGCCGGACTAATGGCAAGAATCTCACTGTCATCTGTCTCAGCAGATACTATTTTCTTACTGTCAGATGTCTTTACCATAGCAAACTCAGCGCGCAAGTAGGAATACTTACCGTCACCTGTCTCGTATGTGTCTGTCTCGCAAGCCGCGAGAACCACAACGGCCAATATTATATATAATGCACGTATCATATTGTTTTTACTGGGAGTTAAGGTGGTGTGAAAAGGACATTAGCTGTTTTGGAGGGCGGCTAACTGGTTTTTGGCAGGGTTGGCATACATGGTAAGGATAGCATGAAGGAGGAACTCGTCATCCCTTGACGGCAACTCTATCTTTGCCAACTGACCCGCTATATACTTATCGAATGTTTCCACATCCGCAGAGGTATATTTGTCGGAATGGGCACTGTTACCCTCCAAACGGTCAAGGGCGATGTAGTTGCAGGGATAGAGACGGTAGTTGAGATGTATCTGACGGTCTATATGCTCTGCCACAAGGTCAAATATTTCCGACTTTGGAGTGTCAGCGGGAATATTGGAAAGGAAATCATCAATACATGGCGCACAATGGTAGTGGATACGGCCTTTGTAACCGACAATACCCTGACGCATGCTGTTGACATCCTCACCGGGCTGTTTATGGAAGTCGGCGGTGTCACGACGGCGTTGCAACTCAGCCGCCTTGAGGTAATCGCAGGGGTCGTACTCATAGCTTATTGCCAATGGTACGATATGCAGTTGTAAGAGCCGCTCGCGGATATCGCCAGTGCCCCCCATGACCATCATCTTCAGTATTGCCGGCTGAGTACGGTCATCAGAGTTTTTCGCCCTACCCTCACGCTGGGCAATCCAAATATTTTCATTCTTCTCGGATATGGCATAATGCATATACTCAGAAAGCCGCTTGCTGGCAATCAACAGCTGGCGCATTGGCAGGTCACGCTCCACGATAAACGACTTATTGATTCTCACGAGATCCTTCACCCACGGCAGCGTCAGGAGGTTATCTCCGATGGCTATCTCACACGTAGTGGAAAAGCCCGCGTCAATAAGTAACTTGTCAAGCAGTGCTGAGTCAAGGACAATGTCACGATGGTTGCTGACGAAGGTGTACCGTTTGCTGACGTCTATCGCAGCAGTATCGATGTCGCAACCTTCAGACTGCTCGGCGAGAAGCTTCATAAGGAAATCATAGCAGAACGCTTTCTGAAACTCCAGTCCCGAATGGCACTGTCTCATTTTCTGCTCTATAGCCTCCACCGGCACACCCGGGAACAGATATGCCAGCACACTCCGAAACTGTTCACTTGCCAGTATCCTGCTATAAGCCTCATCTAACTCTTCCGGCTCAAAAGGCCGTATCTCGTCATATTCGTTGGGAATTGCCATAGAAGATTAAAAGATTTGAAAATTAAAAGATAACCACATCAATATACAAACAACTCGTCAACTCGTCAACTCGTCAACTTGTCAACTTAACAAAAAGAATTCTCCACAACATCCGTAAGCACATCTTTCATCTCAAGACCAGCGGCACGTACCTGCTGAGGGATGAAACTGGTGACGGTCATGCCGGGAGTGGTGTTTATCTCAAGCATGTTAATCTTGTCGGTACCGTCGGCATTCTTACTGATAATATAGTCTATACGTATGATGCCGTTGCAGTGGAGAATGTCGTAGATACGGCTTGTCAACTCGCGTACAGCTGCGGTAGTCTCAGGTTTGAGACGTGCCGGGGTAATCTCCTCCACCTGTCCGTTGTATTTAGCGTCATAGTCAAAGAACTCATTATTCGTCACCACCTCTGTTGCCGGCAGCACCACGCTCTTCTCTTTGGTCTTATAGCAACCGACAGAGATTTCAGTGCCATCGAGGAAGCTCTCAACCATCACATCATCGCTCTCAAGCATCGCCTTCCTGACAGCCGGTGCCAACTGGTCCACATTCTTTACTTTAGAAACGCCAAAGCTGGATCCGTCGGCAGCGGGTTTCACGAAACAGGGCATACCGATACGACGCTCTACCTCCTCATCGCTGATGATTTTCTCATAGCCCTTACGTATCAGCAGGCTCTCAGCCACATTGATACCGAAGCCACGCAGGTAGTTGTTTAGCACATACTTGTCGAATGTCAGCGCCTCAATAAGCACTCCGCTGGTAGAGTAAGGCAGGTGGATGAGCTCAAAATAGCCCTGCATCACACCGTTCTCTCCCGGGGTGCCGTGAATGGTGATATAGGCATAGTCAATGAGTACGAGCTTACCGTCATGCATAAACGAGAAATCATTCTTGTCTATTGGTGTCTTGTCGCCATTGTCTAACACGACATTCCAGTCCATACCTCTCACATCAACGATGTACACATTATACCTCTCCTTATCAAAGAAGGAATAAAGACCCTGGGCTGAGCGCATTGACACATCGTGCTCAGAAGAGTCGCCACCGCATACGATGGCAATATTACGTTTTATCAGTTTCATAATTCCATGTTTTTATATTCATAGCCTTTTATGAAGGCTCTCCATTTCTCTATCATCAGCAGCATATCGTCGGGCATCGGCACAGAGAAGTCCATCTCCTCACGCGTCACGGGATGACGGAAGCCAAGTGTCTGGGCATGCAGTGCCTGACGCCCGCAGAGCTTCAGGCAATTCTGCACAAAAGCCTTATAAGAGCTGCTCCTGTTGCCGCGCAATATCTCCATACCTCCATAACGCTCATCGGCGAAGAGCGGATGTCCGATGTGGCGCATGTGGGCACGGATCTGATGGGTGCGCCCTGTCTCAAGCCGACACTCCACAAGGGTTGTGTAGCCAAAGCGTTCTAATACCCTGTAGTGTGTCACGGCAGGCTTTCCGAGTTCTGAGTCCGGTGGCAGTACTGTCATACGCAACCGGTCCTTGGGGTCACGCGATATATTACCCTCTATGCGTCCATTTTCCCCAGTAACATTACCCCACACCAATGCCTGATAAGTGCGACGTGTGGTCTTATTAAAGAACTGCACTCCAAGGTCTGACTTTGCATCCGGTGTCTTTGCCACGACAATGAGCCCACTGGTATCCTTGTCGATACGGTGCACCAGCCCCACCTCAGGGTCGTTAGGGTCAAACTCCTTCACATCTCTCATGTGCCATGCCACGGCATTCACCAGAGTACCCGTGAAATTACCCACTCCCGGGTGAACCACCATACCCGCCGGCTTATTGATAACCATCAGGCTACCGTCTTCATAAACGATATCAAGGGGTATGTCCTCCGGTAATATGGATGTGTCATGACGCGGACGGTCGAGCATCAGGGTAATGACATCAAGCGGCTTCACCTTGTAATTGCTTTTTACAGGGCGGTCGTTGACATGTATGAACCCGGCATCGGCAGCCTTCTGGATGCGGTTGCGGGTTGAGTGCTGCAATTTCTCCGTCATGTAACGGTCTATGCGCAACGGCTCCTGACCTTTGTCAACGACAAGGCGCAGATGCTCGTAGAGAGCATCTGCGTCGTCGAGAACTTCGATTTCATTTAACTCTATGACGTCCGTCATAACCCTTATTCCGCTGATGGTTTATCTGCCGGTTTAGACTCGGCAGAGGCTTTTGACTCCGTTGACTTGCTGCTCTCACCGCTCTTATTTTCAGACGATCCTTTCTCCTTAGGACGGTTTGCAGACTGTCGGCGGCGTTGATACATCTGCTCATCAGGATTGGCATCCACCAATTCGTTAACGTAAACAGCCTCCTCCTTATAAATGGATGAGTCATTGGGGTCGAAATGCCCGTTACCCACTTGTATTGTCACAGAGTCTTCCACAGAGATACGCTCTCCGGCAACCACCCTTCGGCCGTTGACCAGAATGCCATACACCCACTCTTTCTCACCGTTGATATACTCCGGTTCCGTGAGCGATAGTCCCATTGATGTAAGATGGTTCTGCGCCTCACGCAGCGAGCTGTTGTCAACAAGGTCCGGCAGGCTTACCATCTTAGCATGAGACGCATTGATGGTAACATATATCATACGTCCCATCTTAACGCGCACGCCAGCCTTCAGCACCTGCTCAACAATGATGTTAGGCTTTAGGCTCTTTATATATACGGTATCGCTTGCCGACAACTCCAATCCCATGGCATCGAGTTTTTTCTTGGCTTCGTCATAATCCATCTTAACGATGTCTGGCACAACCACCGTCTTGCCATGGTTGGTATAGTTGTCTAACGCATATTTCACACCTATTGCCAATAAGGCAACAACCAGTATCATGGCGTATATATTACCCACCACGTACAGACTGAAAAACTTCTTTATATACTTCAACACTGTGACTGATTTTTTCTAATGAGTGCAAAGTTAATGCAAAGTAACGGCATAACAAAATATTTTTGGATAAAAAAAGCGAAAAGGCATAAAGGCGCACGCCCTTACCCCTCTCCGCTGTACCGATTATCCATTAAAAGGCCGGAAAAATTACTTTCCGTGGTGCTCATCACTAACGGTCAACTTTTTGCGACCATGAGCCCTGCGTGCTGCGAGCACCCTGCGGCCATTCTTTGTTGACATTCTCTCGCGGAAACCGTGCTTGTTTACCCTCTGTCTGTTGTGGGGTTGAAATGTTCTTTTCATTTTTCTTATATCTTTATTATGTTATTATTTCACACTTTGGGGGTGCAAAATTACACAAACTTTTTTAATTGACAAAAAAATATTGCTTTTTTCGTTTATAAAAAGCCATTTTTTTATGTTTTTTCATATCATACGGCAACAGAAGAGCAAAATAAACGCAATTTATTTGGTTTTATCCACCTTTATTACTACCTTTGCAGCTGAAAAATAACTATGACGATAATAATTTAGCTTAATATTTATGATTAAATCACAAGACATTAAAAAAGGTACTTGCATCCGTATGGATGGCAAGCTGTATTTTTGCATCGACTTCCTGCACGTGAAGCCAGGTAAGGGTAACACCATCATGCGCACAACACTGAAAGACGTGGTTAGCGGAAGAGTATTGGAAAAACGCTTCAATATTGGCGAGGCTCTCGAAGATGTACGCGTGGAGCGCAGACCTTATCAGTATCTCTATCTTGAGGGTGAGGACTACATCTTCATGAACCAGGAGACATTCGACCAGATTCCTATCGCAAAAGACCTTATCACCGGTGTTGACTTCATGAAGGAGAGCGACATCGTGGAGGTGGTCAGCGATGCTGACACCAGCACTATTCTATATGCCGAGATGCCGGTTAAGACAAATCTGCGCATCACCCACAGTGAGCCAGGTGTAAAAGGTGACACTGCCACCAACGCAACAAAGCCTGCCACTCTTGAGACCGGCGTAACCGTAAGGGTGCCTCTGTTTATCAACGAGGGCGACCTTATCCAGGTTGACACACGCGACGGCTCTTATCTGCAGAGAGTGAAAGAGTAGTATTTTTGCATAGCAAAGAAAGGGGAACGTGACAAAATATAGCATTGTGGTGCCTGTTTACAACAGGCCCGATGAGGTAGAGGAACTATTGGAAAGCCTTACGCGTCAGGAGTTGAAGAATTTCGACGTCGTGATAGTGGAAGATGGTTCCTCTATTCCTTGCAAGGAGATATGTGACAAATACTCCGGGCAACTCGAAATACACTATTACGACAAGCCCAACGAGGGTCCTGGGCAAAGCCGTAACTATGGCGTTGACCGCGCCAGGGGAGAGTATGTCATCATACTCGACAGCGACGTGGTGCTGCCGGAGGGATACCTGAAGAGCATTGATAAAGAACTGGCCGACAACCCTTGTGACGCTTTCGGAGGGCCCGACAGGGCACACCCTTCATTCACAAAGATACAGAAGGCCATATCCTATTCCATGACCAGTTTCTTCACCACCGGAGGCATACGTGGCGGCAAGAAGAAACTCGACAAGTTCTATCCAAGGTCCTTCAACATGGGTCTGCGTCATGATGTGTACGATAAACTGGGCGGCTTCTCAAATATGCGCTTCGGTGAAGACATAGACTTCTCAATACGCGTCATCAAGGGCGGATATAAATGCAGGCTCTTCCCAGAGTCGTGGGTATGGCATAAGCGACGCACTGACTTTAAGAAGTTCTTCAGACAGGTGTTCAACAGCGGCATTGCCAGGATTAACCTGCACAAGCGTCATCCCGGGTCACTGAAATTGGTTCACCTGCTGCCTGCGGTATTTACCATCGGCACATCAGCACTTGTGTTATGCGCCGTTGTAGGCATACTGCTGTCATTCTTCCTCGGCGCCAAGTGGTTGTGGCTTACCGTAGCGGCACTCGCTCCACTTCTGTTATACAGTCTGATTATAGCCTTCGACGCCAAGAAGCAGTTTGGCAGTTGGTGGATTGGCTGTCTCAGCGTGATAGCAGCATACATACAACTCTTAGGCTACGGCAGCGGTTTTCTCACAGCATGGTGGAAACGCTGCATAAAAGGTCAGGATGAGTTCCATGCGTTCAGCAAGACATTCTATAAATAAGTGATAATGAACGACGAGCGGACGATAACACAGTGGGAACTGTCTGACAGGCCAAGGGAAAGGATGGATCGTCTCGGAGCAGAGGCCCTCACCAACGCAGAGATACTTGCCATACTCATTGGTAGTGGCTCACCGGGTGAGAGTGCTGTGAAACTGATGCAGCGCATACTCAATGATTGCGACAACAAGCTCTACAACCTTGGCAGACTGACGACTGCCGACCTTATGGAATATCACGGCATAGGACTGGCTAAAGCCATTACAATACTTGCCGCATGTGAGCTCGGAAGACGCAGGGCGTTAGAGAAAGTGGAACAAACGTTCCTTGCCAACTCTGTTGACATATACAATTACATGCACGAGAGGATGAACGCCAAAGACGCATCCACAGAGGAGGCATGGATAGTGATGATGAACAGCAAATTCAAGCTTATCAGCGCCAAAAGGATAAGTCAAGGTGGATTAAGTGACACGCTTGTTGATGTGAGAGTAATCCTACGGGAGGCGTTAATAAACAAAGCAACGATAATAACTCTATGTCACAACCATCCCAGCAACAACCCCAAACCAAGCAAGGAGGATGACAGACTGACGGAAAGCGTGAAAAAAGCATGTGAGATAATGCGCATCTTTTTTGCCGACCATATTATAATAACCGACGGAGACTACTACAGCTACCGCGACTATGGAAGACTCTAAGGAGATTTGAAAATTGAAAATTTAGAGTTGAGAGCTGAGAGTTGAGAGTTAAGAGCTGAAGATTGAGAGTTGAGAGCCGTTTGGTACGATGCGGCATCAGCCGCATCCAAAGATAGATCATTATGACACAAGAAGAAAAGACAAGAATAGAAGAACGGATTGTTGAGATACTCAAGACCGTCTTCGACCCAGAGATACCTGTCAACATCTATGACTTGGGGCTTATATACAAAATAGACCTTGCCGATGACGGGGCACTCGACATAGACATGACATTCACTGCACCCAACTGCCCTGCGGCAGACTTCATCATGGAGGATGTGCGCACCAAGGTAGAGAGCGTGGAGGGCGTGTCTTCTGCCAATGTCAATCTCGTCTTTGAACCAGAATGGGACAAGAGCATGATGACGGAAGAGGCAAGAGTAGAATTAGGATTTGAATAACAGACGACAAACCAATCATTTTTTGTCATATATAAAATGAAAAACGTATATTTCCTTTCTGACGCCCACCTCGGGTCATGGGCTATAGAGCACTCCAGAACACAGGAACGCCGGCTGGTACGCTTTCTCGACAGCATAAAAGAGAAAGCCGAGGCGGTTTACCTGTTGGGAGACATGTTTGACTTCTGGAATGAATACAAATATGTTGTACCGAAGGGATACACGCGTTTTTTAGGTAAGTTGTCGGAATTGACGGACCTCGGAGTAGAGGTGCACTACTTTACCGGAAACCACGACATCTGGACTTATGGTTATTTAGAAAAGGAATGTGGGGTGATACTACACACCCAGGCTACCACGTTAGAGATATATGACAAGGTGTTTTTCCTCGCTCACGGCGACGGACTGGGCGACCCTGACGGAAAATTCAAGATGCTGAGATATATCTTCCACAACAAACCGTGCCAATGGCTGTTCAACACCATTCATCCACGCTGGAGCATGTGGATAGGACAGACATGGGCTAAGCACAGCCGGTTGAAACGCACCGACGGCAAGGAGCCGCCATACATGGGCGAAGACAGGGAACATCTTGTGCTCTTCTCAAAGCAATACCTCAAGACCCATCCCGAGATAGACTATTTCATCTTCGGGCACAGACATATTGAATTAGACCTCATGCTCTCCAAAAAGACGCGTATGATGATCTTAGGAGACTGGATCTGGCAGTTCACATACGCTGTCTTTGACGGCGAGCACCTTTTCATGGAAGAATATATAGAGGGCGAAAGCAAGCCATGAGGTTTGGTTGACAAGTTGACGAGTTGACGAGTTAACAAGTTAAATGCCCGCATAGCACTCCACTCCCCTTTGAGGGGAGGGGCAGGGGTTGGGTAAGAGAATTATTTATGTATTGAGAAATTTTGGCAAAGATGATAAACGTCGGAAGCAGACTATTGACATTCACCAAGCCCGTTGTCATGGGTATATTAAATGTCACGCCGGACTCCTTCTATGGTGAGTCGCGGACAATGGCTGCCGATGCCATAGCCCAGAGGGCAAAGAGCATTATCGATGAGGGTGCCGCTATTATCGATATAGGAGGCTGCTCAACACGGCCGGACAGCAAACCCGTTGACGAGGATGAGGAGAAGAGGCGTCTCGCCTCTGCATTGGACATCGTCCGGCGCGACCACCCCCAGGCAGTGCTCTCTATAGACACATTCCGGCCAGCGATGGCGGAGTGGTGCGTAAGAGAGTATGATGCCGACATCATCAATGACGTGACTGGTGGCACAGATGAGATGTATGCCACCGTAGCCAACCTTGGAGTGCCGTATATACTGACATCCCAAGACTCCAACATCCACGACATGCTGATGACATTCGCAACGGCGACAGACAGGCTGCACGCCCTCGGACAGAAAGACATCATCCTCGACCCGGGCTTCGGCTTCGGCAAGACAAGGGAAGGGGAGTTTGCCATACTTAATGAGTTAGACAAACTGAAGATAATGGATATGCCCTTATTAGTTGGTGTCTCACGCAAACGGATGATATATCAGACACTTGGAATAACACCAGAGGATGCCCTTAACGGCACCACGGCGGTCAACACCATCGCCCTGACAAAGGGTGCCGACATTCTCCGCGTACATGATGTGAAGGCTGCCGTGGAAGCAATAGAATTAACATGTAAATATCGTAACGCCATCATAACGACTTAAAACATTAATAACATTGGATACTTTCTTTGACCTTGGGATAAAAGACCTGATAGACATTATACTTGTTGCGGTAATGCTGTTTTATGTCTATCGTATGATGAGGGAGTCGCGCTCGCTCAACATCTTCTATGGCATTTTGGTTTTCGTCGCTATATGGGTGCTGGTGAGTCTCGTGTTAGAGATGCGCCTCCTGGGAGGCATCATGGACAAGTTGGTTAGCGTCGGTGTAATCGGCTTAGTCATACTATTCCAAGACGAGATACGAAAATTCCTGTATAATGTGGGCACGCAGGACCGCATGCGACGCCTGCTCGCCTTGTTTGCCATCAACCGCCACGGAAAAGGGGAGAAGAATGACAACAGTGCTGTTGTAATGCCCATTGTGAGAGCTTGCGTCAGTATGAGCCGTCAGAAGGTTGGCGCGCTGATAGTGATAGAGTGTAATGACCCGTTAGATGACATCGTAGCCACAGGTGAGCTGATTGACGCGCGTCCCAGTCAGCGACTGATAGAAAATATCTTCTTTAAAAACTCACCTTTGCACGACGGGGCAATGGTTATTGCTGACGGACGCATTAAAGCATCCGGTTGCATACTGCCCGTATCCCACGACAATGACATACCGCGTGAGTTAGGTCTGCGCCACAGAGCAGCTATGGGAATGTCACAGGAGAGCGACGCACTCATTGTTGTTGTTTCGGAAGAGACAGGACGTATCACCGTGGCAAAGAAAGGTGAGTTCCAACTGCGTCTGTCACCAGAGCAGTTGGAAAGCATACTGTCCTCTGAAATAAAATAAACATTATACAAGTTTCGCTTTCGCTCAACTTGTTTGTTTTGTGTTGTGTGTTTTATGTTTTACGTTAAATAGTTTTGACTCTCAATAGCGAAACAAATCAATCTGACTCCGAGCTTTGCTCGCCTGAGTACCTATAAATAGTTAATAATCACGAAGAAATCGTCAATAGTCAAATAACAAAACTAACAACTTGTCAACTCGTTAACTCGTCAACTTGTTAACTTGTTAACTCCCTACTCGTGCATGATTATTACGCTTTGAGGGTGAACCTGTACACAACTGCCCTCAAAGGTGTCTATGCCACGCTCATCAATACGGCCATCCTTACATACTACGGTGTATTTAGCCCGAGGAACATTTACAAGACGATAGCGGTCGGAGGAATTGATGATAACGGTTATGTTCCTCCATGGGTCGCCTCCGGCATTGCCTTTCAGTTGGAAGGCGACGAGGCACTCCTGAGTAGGCAGAAACTCCAGATGCTTACGTATCAAGTCGGCGCTGCCAAGGCGGAACGCCTTGTGGTTACGGCGCATGGTCATCAGCCCGGAGTAATATGCCACTAAGTCAGGATAACGCTTCAGGTTTTTCCAGTCAAGATGATTGACGGCATCGGGTGACTCAAAACTGTTATGCACACCCTGTTTGGTACGCAGCATCTCCTCACCGGAGAGTATAAACGGCACACCCTGCGACACGAAGACCACCGTCTGGGCAATCTTGTCGAGACGTATCAGCTGGTCTGTCGTAAGATCGGGAACACTGGCTTTCAGCCTGTCAACCAAGCACATGTCATCATGACAACTGACATAACTGATCATCTGACTTGGTTCTTTTGCCCACGGCTTCTTGGAATAATTCACCTTAGAATAGTCAACCTGCTGATGGGCTACCATACCGGCGATACCTGCCTTCAGACTCTCCTCCTCACCCTCTATGCCAGCAAGGAAAGCTCCCTTAGTGTCATCGGTGAACGGACCGCGGAGGGCATCGCGCAACTCATCAGAGAAGGCAGCGATACGTGGAAGAGCTGAGATATTCTCTTTCATAGCCAACCGCTGACGCGGCAAGGCACAGTCACCGGCAATCCAGCACTCAAGATATATAAACAATGTGGGGTCTATGGTGTCAAGGGCACGGCGTATCTCATTCATCGTCTCTATGTCGTGCACACCCATGAGGTCAACACGAAAACCGTCGATATGGTATTCCTGAACCCAATACATCATGCTCTCAATCATGAAACGGCGCATCAGCGGCCTCTCACTTGCCGTCTCATTGCCACAGCCGCTGCCATTGGAGTATTTGCCGTCGGCGGTCTTGCGGTAGTAAGCGTCCGGCCATGTGAGTTGGAAGTTGCTGTTCTCGATGTTGAAAGTATGGTTATACACAACATCCAGAAAGACCCTTATCCCTGCCTTGTGCAATGACTGTACCATCTGCTTGAACTCACGGATTCTTACTTTGGGATCAGCGGCATTGGTCGAGTATGAGCCTTCCGGCACATTATAGTTCAACGGGTCATAACCCCAGTTGTACTGTGGTGTCTGCGGTTTGCTCTCATCCACAGAGGCGAAGTCGAATGACGGCAGTATGTGTACAGCGTTAATACCCAGTTTGCGCAGATGGGTCACTGCCACCGGCTCTGTCAGTGCCAAAAACTTACCCCTGTGATGTTGTGTTACCCCTGATGAGGCATCGATAGAGAAGTCACGGTGGTGCATCTCATAAATCACGAGGTCAACGGGATTGGCAGTCTGCAAGCGGCGGTCACTCTCCCACCCTGCGGGATCGGTCTCTTTCATCTCTATAATTGCCGCCCGACGACCGTTAGTACCCACAGCCTTGGCAAACACCCCCGGTGTCTCAGCGAGCCATCTCACGCCTCCGTTGCCTGTTGCCGGAGCCAAACCAATCTGAAAGGTATAGAACTGCCCCTTCAGGTTGCCTTTAGCGATAGCTATCCACTGGTTGTCTCCCACACTCTTCATCTCCACCACCTTATATGGTTTAGCGTCGTTTGCCTTATGATAAAGGTTAACACGCGCAGCGGCGGTCTGGTCAGAAGTGTTAAGGCAGAAATACGTCTTCTGCTTGGTATAAATCATCTCGTCAAACTTATTCTGTGCGTCTGCCGAGACCATTGTAAGCATTGTCATTGCTAATAATAATAGTATTCTCATGATTTTTGTGTTATTCGCCCTATCGTTTATCATCCTTGAAATCCCGTAGTTTAATTTGCTGTGCCGAAGATGATATTATATAACTCCGTCACGTCCGTGGTGTTCACCGCTCCATCACCATTGATGTCGCATATTGATTGTTGCGTTGTCTTGTCTGTACCGAAGATGACATTGTAGAGAACGGTCACATCGGAGGTGTTCACCTCACCATCGCCATTTATATCGCCTTTTATATTAGCAGGCATGAACTGAACAGATACCGCCGGACCATCGTAGTTGACAAACCCGTCTGTTTCAGTCTTGGCATTTAATGTCAGACTCGCACCATTAGGTTTGGTGTCAAAATCGGAATTTATAGACACCGGGGTCTTCTTATGGAATTGAAAGCCGTCATCAGCCTTTAGGCAAAGGATAGCAATATACGCTCCGCCTTTCTCAAATCGATCCACACCCTCGTTCATTTGAATGACAGCCTTGTAAGCCTCATTGGGGTTGGTTATAGTCTCCATTGCCTGAAGATCCACTCTATACCACAGCACTTTCTCTACCGTATAGGTACGATCGCGGTCAAACTGCTCTTTTATGCGCAACACGTCAGGACGTGCGGAAGAGGCATTCTTCATTGACTCCGTCTGGAAGTCAGGATACTCCCCGGGATGCGGAGATGTTATGTTCTCACTTATACTGCGTACATATTTTCCACCCTCGGGTACCGGAACCCTATACGTCCACACGAAACGCTTTTGGAAATCATTTTCTCCAATTATGATGAATTCATGCTTTATATCCTCACCGTTACGTTTGATGTAACCAGACAGTCCACTACCATACATATACCCATCCTCAAGGTCAACCGTAAAGCCTATACCCAAAAAATCATCAGTATATACATCACCATAATGACTTAAATCCAATGTCTTTTGGTAACGCTCATATTGTATATTAGATACGACGCAGCCCGGCGTTGTTGAGCTTGCCGTATAGTCAGCGGGAATGAAATCCACAGGCCAGTCATAGTCAGTGATATCAACCCTTGTGACTTTCTGAATCTGAATGATATTATCGGACTTAAACCACTCGTTAAAGGGAAACTTATTGAATGCGTCACGGTTGAGGACATACAGTTTGGCGTCAGCCGCTATGCCTTTGAATATAGCACTGCCGATCGTTAAGTCCTCCCGGGGTGTCTCAGACATATATGTCACACTCTTGAGGGCAGAACAGCCGTCAAACATATTAGTGCTCAGTTTCAGAGTGCCATTGTAGATATACACCTTCTCCAACGACGTGCAGCCTCTGAATGTATCCCAACCAACGTATGTAAGGCTTTTAGGCAGATTAACCTGCTTCAGGTTCTTGCAACCCTTAAATACCTCGTTGCCCATGGTAGTGACAGTGCCAGATATGGTCACTGTCTCCAAAGCAGAATAGGCAAAACAGCCCCATCCCACATTCTTCATCGTATTCGGAAGGGTTACGGTCTTTATATCGCTGTTGGCAAAGGCATAGTTTACAGTGGACACCACTCCACTCGGTATAACCGATGAGGCAGAGCCCGTAACCAGAATACCCGTTGAGGTCTCTATCACGCAGTTGCAGTTATTACGTGAGTCATAATATTGGTTTGCCTCAGCCACGCTGACAGACTTTAATTTACAACGGGCAAACGGCGATGAGACAGCTGGACCGGCAGTACTAATTCCAAATGACTTCACATTCTCAGGTATGAATACAGATGTTATACCCGTACCTCCAAATGCCTCATAACCAATAACCTCCACACTCTCAGGTATTGTAATAGACGTTAATTCTTTACAATAGTCAAAAGCGAAGTTATTTATCGTCTTCAAATTCTTCGGCAGGGTTATCGACTTAAGCCTTCCACAATTCGAGAATGCAGACTCACCGATCGACTCTATATTGTCGGGCAAATAAATATAATTGACATACTGGGCATAGTAAAAGGCATTGTTGGGAATAGATGTCACCGTCTGAGGCACATAGATAGTACCGTGCAGATACTGGTTGTAGAATGACTTCGAACCAATCTCCACAACCTTATAACCATTAGCATATTCAGGTATCCACACGTCATCATAATTTTTATCTTTATTCACTAAACAAGGAAAGTCTTCTGATCCCACCTGATAACCGTATGTCCGGCAGGTCTTTGCCGTCTCACTGATAACCTGGAAACGCATGTCTGCCTTTTTCTTGCTGCTACCCAAATAGACATAATCCACAGAAGCTGTAAACACATCACCATCAGCAGCGAATACCCCCACTGTCGCCAACAGCAAAACCGATGTCAGCACCATTCTCTTTATAGAAACAGATATATTCATGGTAATAAACATTTGATTCGACAATTCAATTGATACGGTTAAATAATCCCTGTTGCAAAATTAAGAATATTTTTTTAAACCAACAATAAAACGCAGAAAATCTGAAGTGAACTTCAGATTTTCTGCGTTTTTATTGCTCTCCGGTCCGTAGGTCAATTGCGGCATTAGCAATGATTACTTTCGCAAAGTCCTGCAAACGAATGCCTAAGTTGTAGGCATTGATGTGCGAATAACCAGAGGGAATGGACTTGATTAAGTATTTGCCGTTAAAATAAAAACGTTTCTCCGCCGGCTCATTGGCATTGTTGTCCCCATCCTTAAACATACAGAACATCAAACCATCCTTATCGTATAGGAACTCACGATAATACGTCCTTGCGGCAACGTTATACGACTCACGTATCAGCACGGGATGGCTGTTGTCCATCTTATCTCCGTGGATATCCGGGTCATATTCCTCACGGGCATAGTAAATCTCCACCTTGCCCTCCTGCCATCCTATGCCGTGCATCATCTCACGGCGGTTGATGGTGACACAGTTAAGCATACTCTCATATTCATTCGCCTTTGCCGCGGCAGCCACTGTCTCATTATACACCTTACGTATCTGCTCCACCGTACGTTTCTGCGCCATTGCGGTGCTGAACGCCACCACGATGACAAATAGTGATATTATTAATCTTTTCATAGCTTTAATTTTGTTGACAAGTTGACGAGTTGACAAGTTATTTCTGTATTACGATATTACGAAAAACGAAACCTCAAAACAGGCTAACCGCAAATCCTCCACCCGGAGCCTCCTTTATCTTCAGCGTGTCGCCCTTCTTCACCTTTTTCTTGGTGATGGTATAAGCCTTCGGTTTTTTCTCATAGTGAGCATCCTTCGCATCTGCATAGATAGTGCACTCGTAGGTCTTGCCTTCATCGAGGAAATCAAGTGTTACCACTGCCTCATGACCCCTCTCGTCACATTTGCCACCTATAAACCAGCTGTCCTTACCCTTTGCCTTACGGGCTACGGTGATATAGTCTCCTGGCTCTGCCTCTATGTAGCGGCTGTCATCCCAGTCACATGCCACATCACGGATAAACTGCAGAGCATCATCAAACTTGGCATAGTTCTCCGGCAGGTCGGCAGCCATCTGAAGAGGACTGTACATCACAAGATAGAGAGCCAACTGTCCGCACAAGGTGGTATGAACAAAATTCTGGTTCTGGCTCCAGTTCTTTAACTGCGTTTCAAAGATACCCGGGGTATAGTCCATAGGACCACCCTGCAGACGTGTGAAAGGCAGTATAACGGTATGGTCAGGGTTGTTGCCATGGAACGCCTCATACTCCGTACCGCGCGCACTCTCAGTACCCCCCATATTGGGGTATGTGCGGCATATGCCGGTAGGACGTGTCGCCTCATGGGCGTTGACCATCACATGATGCTTGGCAGCCTCCTTGACGACGTGGAGATAGTGGTTGTTCATAGACTGTGAATAGTGATGGTCGCCACGTGGGATGATATCGCCCACATAACCCGTCTTAACGGCGTCATAGCCATATTTGTTCATCAGGTTAAGGGCATCTGTCAGGTGACGCTCATAATTCTGGGTTGATGAGCTGGTCTCATGGTGCATCATCAGTTTAACGCCCTTGGAGTGGGCATAGTCGTTAAGAGCCTTGATGTCGAAGTCGGGATATGGAGTAACAAAGTCAAAGACATCACGCTTCCACATATTAGCCCAGTCTTCCCAACCAACATTCCAACCTTCCACAAGCACCTGGTCCAGTCCGTTCTTTGCGGCAAAATCAATATAACGCCTCACCTCATCATTGTTGGCGCCGTGCTTGCCGTTTGGTTTCGACTTTGCATAGTCAATCTTGTCGAGCTGGACAGACGGATATTCGTCGGTATAGTTCCATGAGTTACGTCCTACTATCATCTCCCACCACACACCACAATATTTGGTCGGGTGTATCCAGCTGACATCATCCAACGCACACGGCTCATTGAGGTTGAGGATAAGATTGCTTGAGAGCATGTCACGCGCGTCGTCGCTCACCATCACTGTGCGCCACGGCGTGGAGCATGGTGTCTGCATGCAGCCCTTCAGCCCTGTAGCATCAGGGGTGAGCCATGACTCAAAGGTCATCGTCTTCTCATCTAAGTTAAGGTGCATGGTTGAATAGTCCAAGCATGCTGCCTCATGGATGTTGATGTATAGTCCGTCATCGGTCTTCATCTGCAGTGAGGTCTGCACTCCTGTTGGGGAGAAGAGTGTTGACGAGCTGTTGCCTTTACTCTCTTTCTCTGCTTCGGCATAAAAGTTCTTTATCTCGGAGAGTCGTGAGGTGCGTATGCTATACTCTTGGGTATCATAATCACCAGGTATCCACCATGCCGTATGGTCACCGGTCATGGCAAACTGTGTCTTCTCCTCCTTTATGATGAAGTAATTCAACTCCTCCTGCTGCGGAAATTCATAACGGAAGCCCACGCCGTCGTCATATACACGGAAACGTACGTTCATGGTACGGAAATGTTCCTCAAGCCACATTCCCTTGACATTAGGCTCTGAGGGATAGTGCGGAGTATCCCACTTCTGTCTGAGGGTTACAAGCAACTCATTATAGTGGTTACGTATGTCTTTCGTCTCACCCCACACCGGCTGCCATGTCTCATCAAACGACGATGTGGCAACCTTTACGATGATGAAGCCTTTCATAAGGTCTCGTTCACCCATCTTCATTGACGCATGCTTGTCGCGTGCCAGCAGGAAGCCCATCTTTGACGGACGTATCACCTCCTTGCCCTTGTAACTGATTTCGTATGTCGGCTGGTTGTCCTTAATGGAGAATTTCACCAAAACATTGCCGTTAGGTGAACTTACCTCCTGGGCATACCCCATAAGAGAAAACATCACAGACACGGCTAATAATAAATACTTTACTTTCATAATATTTTTTCTATTGCACTATTATCACTATTGCACTATTATCACTATTGCACTATTATCACTATTGCACTATTATCACTATTGCACTATTATC
>JAGDAU010000012.1 GCA_017959365.1 Prevotella sp. | reverse complement strand
GGGATAAGCTCATCGCCGCAGGCGTAAAACCCTGCGGGCTCGGTTGTCGTGACACCCTGCGCTTCGAGGTGGGACTGCCCCTCTATGGTGACGAGCTCTCTGAGAATATCACACCCATCAGGGCAGGATTGGGTATCTTCGTCAAACTCGACAAGGAAGAGTTTATCGGTAAGGAGGCACTTGCCAAGCAAAAGGCAGAGGGTGCTCCCAAAAAACTCATAGGCATAGAGCTCAACGACAAGGCAATACCGCGTCACGGCTATGCCGTACTGAATATGGAAGGTGAACCTATCGGTGAGGTAACCACCGGTTATCATACCATATCCACTGATAAGAGTGTCTGTATGGCGTTGATAGATACACAATATGCTAAACTGGATACCGAGGTACAGATACAGATCCGCAAGAAGGTAGTCCCTGGTAAGGTGGTCAAAAAGCAATTCTATAACAAAAACTATAAAAAATAAGATATTATGGCAAAAGTAATTGAAGGACTCTTTTATAGCGAGTCGCATGAGTATGTGAGAGTAGAAGGTAACTTTGGTTTCATCGGTATTACCGACTATGCACAGAACGCTTTGGGTAATGTGGTGTATGTGGACATGCCGGACGTAGACGACGAAGTAACGGCAGGTGAGGAGTTCGGTGCTGTAGAGAGTGTCAAGGCTGCCAGCGACCTGATTTCTCCTGTCAGCGGTACTGTCGTAGAGGTGAACGAGGCATTGGACGACCAGCCAGAGTTAATTAACCAGGATGCCTTCGCCAACTGGATCATCAAGGTTGAGATGAATGACAAGAGCGACCTCGACAACCTGATGGATGCCAAGGCATACACCGCATTCTGTGAGAAGTAAGCTTTTTCGTTATACCGTTATATCGTTATTACGTTATTACGCTGATGTATAAGTATTTCCCCCACACCGACGAAGACCAGAAAGAGATGCTAGCTAAGGTGGGTGTGAAGAGCCTTGACGATCTTTACGCTCAGATTCCAGAAAGCATCCGTTTCAGAGACGATTATGAGATTCCTCTAGGGGCTAGTGAGATGGAAGTGCGCCAAGCATTTGAGAAGTTAGGAAATCAAACAAAGCAACTTACCTGTTTTGCGGGCTATGGTGTCTATGACCACTATTCACCGTCAGTCATTCCCAATCTGCTGTCGCGCTCCGAGTTCTTGACTTCCTACACCCCCTATCAGGCAGAAATCTCACAAGGCACGTTGCACTATATATTCGAATACCAGAGCATGATGGCAGAACTGACAGGTATGGACATCTCCAATGCTTCCATGTATGACGGTACCACCGCCTGTGCTGAAGCAATGATGATGGCTGTAGCCGCAGGAAAGAAACAGAACAAAGTGCTTGTGTCGGAGACCTTGAATGCCAATACACGCAAAGTGCTTGACACTTATGCACTACATCAGGGCATAGAACTAGTGACCATTCCCGCTGAAGACGGCGTAACAAAACTCTCAACCCTCAACGCTCAACTCTCAACGCTTGATGGTGTGGCAGGTGTCATCGTGCAACAGCCAAACGCTTGTGGTATCATTGAGGACTTTTCTGGTTTTGCCGATGCCTGTCACGACAACAAGGCTCTTTTTGTCATGAATAGTGTCGCTGCCGACCTTGCCGTATTGAAGACACCAGGTGAATGGGGTGCCGACATCGCCGTGGGTGATGGTCAGAGTTTGGGTATACCCATGCAGTGGGGAGGTCCTTACGTGGGTTATATGTGCTGCACGGAGAAACTCATCCGTAAGATGCCGGGACGTATCGTGGGGATGACAAAAGACAACCGCAATCAGCGTACCTTCGTACTAACACTACAAGCTAGAGAGCAGCACATACGTCGCCAGAAGGCCACGTCGAATATCTGTAGTAACCAGAGTCTGATGGCATTGTGGGTGACAATTTACCTGTCACTGATGGGTAAGGAGGGATTAAAGGAGGCTGCTGAGTTGAGCTATGCAGGTGCCCACTATCTTTGTGACAAAATGCTGGCAACTGGTCATTTCTCTCTTGTTTATAATCAGCCCTTCTTTAATGAATTCCTTATTCAGTATGATGGGAATATGGATCAACTTTTCTCTACCTATATAATGAATGGCATTCTTCCTGGCATCCGTATGACAGATGGGAACCTGCTAATTGCTGTGACAGAAAAGCGGACAAAAGAAGATATAGACCGTTTTGTC
>JAGDAU010000138.1 GCA_017959365.1 Prevotella sp. | reverse complement strand
GAGACTTTTTTTGACAAAGAGACAGAGAGACTTTTTTTGACAAAGAGACAGAGAGACTTTTTTTGACAAAGAGACAGAGAGACTTTTTTTGACAAAGAGACAGAGAGACTTTTTTTGACAAAGAGACAAAGAGACTTTTTTTGACAAAGAGACAAAGAGACTTTTTAGAAGGATATGTTTAAGCGTGAGGTGAAATCGATAGCAGATGTAGTGGCGCAGTTTATACGTGAGGAGGGTTTGGAGACCCCCCTCATGCAGAAACGTCTCATTGATGCATGGGAACAGGTGACGGGTAAGGTGGTGGCACGCTATACCATTGACAAATTCATAAAAAACCAGACCCTCTTTGTAAAGATGAGCAATCCCGCCTTGCGTGCTGACCTGCAGATGATGCGCACCGAACTGACCCGTAAGCTCAACGCTGCTGTGGGCTCGCAGGTGATAGCTGAAGTCAGGCTGATATGAGTCAATAGTCAAATAGAAAATCTAATTCACTTTAAACTTTAAACATTAAACTGTAAACTAACAAGTGAGCGGATGCGAAACTTGAGATGATTGTTTTATGTTTCAGTGATGTTACCGTCAGTGACGCTGAAGATTTTATAGTCTGGTGATGATGCCTGCAGTATCTGGTCCAGATGTTCGCGGTTGGTGTCGGTGATGAAGATCTGACCATACTCGTCGCTTGCCACAAGCGAGATGAGGCGTTCCACCCTTCGAGCGTCCAGCTTGTCGAAGATGTCATCAAGGAGCAGTATGGGTTGTCTGCCTCCCGCTGTCTGTCTCAGGAAACGGAACTGAGCCAGTTTGAGGGCTATGACGTATGACTTGCATTGTCCCTGACTGCCTTCCCTGCGCATCGGGAACCCACCGATGAGCATGTCTATGTCGTCGCGGTGGATGCCGTGCAGAGAGTAGCCCACAGCCCTGTCGCGCTCCCTGTCGCGCTGGATGACATCAAGTAGCGGTCCCCTCTGACAATGAGATACATAGTTAAGCGACACCTGCTCATGACCGTCGGCAATCATCTGGTAAATCTCCTGGAATAGCGGGGTGATATGTGTTAAGAACTCATTCCGCTTGCGGTATATCTTCTCTCCACTCTCAGCCATCTGCTGCTCCAGTATCTCCATCAGCGCCATGTCGGGCTCCTCTTCCTGTTTAAGGAGCGCATTACGCTGAGTAAGGCATTTGTTGTAGGTGATAAGCCAGTAGATGTATTCCCTGTCATATTGTGCTATCACCATGTCGATATGCCTCCTTCGCTCTTCTGCCGGCCCGTCGATAAGCGCTGTGTCTGCCGGTGATACCATTACGAGAGGGATCAGTCCTATATGCTCCGCCAGTTTCTTGTAGTCCTTCTGGTTGCGTTTCAATTTCTTTTTCGATCCCCGTTTCACACCGCAGAAGATCTTTTCCGTGTCGTCATCATCGGTGGTGTATGTGCCTTCTAATACGAAGAAGTCTTTGTCGTGCTTTATAACTTGTGAGTCGATGGAGTTGTGTGCCGATTTACAGAATGACAGGAAGAAGATGGCATCGAGCATGTTGGTCTTGCCCACACCGTTATGTCCTATAAGACAGTTGATCTTATTGGAGAACTCCAGGTTGGCTTCTTCTATGTTTCTGTAGTTAAGAATTGATATTTTGTTGAGAATCATTCCTTCAAATCACTAATTTTTGTGCAAAGTTAATCCTTTTCTGCCTTATTTAATAAAAAAATGATAAATAAATTTCACTATATGGGATATTTGTAGTAATTTTGCCCCGCTAAAAGTGTTGGCATTAAAAAATGAAACTTAAACAAATAAAATAATGGCAAAGAAAAATCAGAAAACAGAGGTCGTAGAGGCCCAGGAGGTTCTTAACAAGTCAGAGGCTCTTATCGTGAAATATAAGAAGCCCATTATCATCGCATTGGTAGCTATCATCGCTATTGTGGTAGGTGTCTATTGCTACAACAACTATTACAAGGCTCCGCGTGAGGCAAAGGCCAGTACAACGCTTGCCAAGGGTCAGGAACTGGTTGCAAACCAGCAGTATGACAAAGCCCTCAAGGGTGACGGTGCGGCTTTCGGCGGTCTTATCAAACTGGCTGACGAGTTCAGCGGTACCGATGCCGGCAACCTTGCCAATCTGTATGCCGGACTGTGTTATGCCCGTCAGGAGAAGCCCGACTATAAGAAGGCTATCGAGTATTTAGAGAAGTACGACTGCGGAGAGGATATCCTTATCAGTCCTGCCGCTAAGTCTGCCTTAGGTGACGCTTACGCCAGCGACAAGCAGTTAGACAAGGCCATAGAGTGTTTTAAGGAGGCTGCCAAGATGGCAGACAAGCAGGCTGCCAATGACATGAGCACCGCCCTGGCTCCTTATTTCCTGGTTAAGGCTGGTGTGCTCCTCGAGAGTCAGGGCAAGAAAGCCGAGGCTCTGGAGATCTATAAGGACATCAAGAAGAAGTATGTCAACTCACCTTATTATAATGAGGTTGACAAATACATAGAGAGGGCTTCCAACTAATATGGCAACACGACTTCATCTTGCCTCCGCACAGGCTGATCAGCAGGTGCCCGACGCGAGTAATATGTGTTTCGGCATCGTGGTGTCGGAATGGAATCCAGAGATAACGGGTGCCTTACTTGACGGTTGCGTCTCTACTTTAGAGCGTTATGGCGCCTTACCGGAGAATATCCACGTCAAGAAAGTGCCCGGCAGTTTTGAGCTCATTTACGGTGCTCAGCAGATGTGCCGTAACGACGGCTACGATGCGGTGATTATCCTTGGCTGCGTTATACAGGGTGAGACGCCTCACTTCGATTATATCTGTCAGGGTGTGACACAGGGTATAGCCCGTCTCAACGCCACCGGCATGATACCGGTGATATACGGCCTGCTCACCACCCTCGACATGGACCAGGCGCGCGAACGCAGCGGTGGCAGCCTTGGCAACAAGGGTGAGGAGTGTGCTATTGACGCCATCAAGATGGCAAAATTTTAGTTGTTTTTTATGAAGCTTAAGCAGTTATTCCAGTCGATAGAGTTTGACGAGCTGTTCCCCTATGTGGCTACCATGTATCCCAATGCCCGTCATCACCGTCATTGTTTTGAGCATGCCTACGATATCATGGTTGGTATGCGTGCCATGGCTGGCGTGAAGAAATATATACGCTATCAGCTGATGCAGGATGAGGCGAGCGGCGACTCGTTCTTCGGTGCTCCGGATATGTGTTTCCGTGGCAGTTGGGAGATGTTGCTTGGCAAGGATGTAAGGAAAGACGGTAAGGTAGATCTCAGTGATGTGGAGATAGCTGCCAACTGCCTGATAAATATGATATTCATAGGCACTCATCCAAGGGAATACGAGCAAGACTATAATGAATTGATAAGGAGTTGAGCATGGCTCAACTCTTTTTTTTGACCTCGGCAACGGAATCGCCGAGCACACTGGCTTGGTATTTTGGCTTAGCACACCTCGGCGACGGAATCGCTGAGCACCCTGGCTTAGCGCTTGGGGTGCTTATTGCTTTTTTGTTTCGGTATCCTGCTGCCTTTCGTTGATTATCTCGCGCGATACGGATACATCACCCATCTTGTTAATAACGAGGCGCAGCGGTACGCGTTGATCGCTGATGGGGTCGGGTGAGCCGATGCTGACACCGAAGATCAGGTTGTCATCTTTAGCTTCTGAGAACGCGATGCCTAATAAAGAGCAGTCTTTGAAGCCTGCATTGGGTATGTATTCAGAGAAATTGGATTTGCTGAACACCCTGTTGTAAAACTCCGTGTCATCTGGTCGTTTGATGATAAGCTCCACCTTATTATCATAATACACCTTGCCATCCTCGTCTTTAGCTAAAGAGAGCTCTTTGTCGGGGTAGCGCCTTATATGCACGGTGTATGTCTTGTCAAGCCACTTGACATCCTTGCTGTCGGTGAACTCATCATTTGTGATCGGGCCTGTCTGCTTCTCTGGCACAGGCTTACGGGTTATGATATACTCCTTCTCCGGTTTCTGCTCCTCTTTCTTGCATCCGCAGCAGAAAACCACCGATGCCATAAGTAAATATGCAAATATTCTCATAGTTGTAAATTTTCAACTGACAAAGGTACGAAGAAATGATAGAACTGCAAAGGAAATGGGGTAATAATTTTAAAAAGCTACATAGATAAGCATATTGGCTTGTGTTTAATAAAAGTTAACATAGAGTGTGTTGCGTACATTTTGCGCCATTTATGAGATGATTCTTGAGCCATGAAGTACTCAGCAGTCAATGTAATTAACTGTAAACATTAAACTCAACTCGACTGAAGCTTGCGAAAGTCGAGGAAGGTATAAAGAAAAAGGGAGAAATATATTTCTCCCTATCTACTATTGTATGATTCTTAAAATGGTAATTACACTATAATCCTTGTCTTATGGTAATTCTCACGGAACTCCGATGGTGAGCAGCCTTTCTTGCGTTTAAAGATACGGTTGAAGTTGCTCAGGTTGTTGAAGCCGCACGCAAAACTGATTTCTGAGATGCTGTTGCTCGTGTCAACAAGTTTGCGTGACGCATATCCAAGACGTATGTCAATGATATAGTCGCTCAGGGTGCGGCCGGTATGTAGCTTGAAGAAACGGCTGAAGGCACTTGGACTCATGCCTGCGATGTCTGCCAAGGCAGCCAGTCGGAGGTCATCCATATAGTTTTTGTTGATATGGTTTTTCACTTTCAGTATCCTGCGGCTGTTGTCCTCTGCCTCCACTTTGGCGAAGCTGGATGACGCCAGCGTGCGTGCATCGGTGCTTTTAGACAGCTCGTATAATATCTCCAGAAACTGCATAACGGCATAGAAACCGTCCTTGACGCTGCTCAGCGTGTCGATGAGGCTATAGACCTTCATGATGGTCTCGAGTGGGAACGCCAGTCCCTTGCGCGCCTCGTTCATCATCTTGCGCAGGCTATGGAACGGATTACGTCCGAAGAGGTTGTCATCCTCGGTCATGCTGAAGTCAAACTGTATCGTCACCTCACGTATATCCTCACTGTTACACACATTCTGCTCCCATACGTGCTCCAGGTCAGAGCTGGTAATGAGTACCAGGTCGTATTCGCCTATCACCTCGTTGCTGTCGCCTACGATACGCCGTACTCCCGCTGCATGCTCAACGAAGTTCAGCTCAAATACCTCATGGCTGTGAATGGGATATGTAAACTCTTTCTTGTGTCTGTCAGCGATATACAGCACATCTTTGCCCATCAGTGGCGTTATCTCGTGGATAAAACGTCTCTCTTCCATAATATTAAAATCTCAGTTGTTTGAGTAATTCCGACATTTTCTGCTTTGTTGTTATGCGGGTAGGTACCAATGGCAGACGTAACACATTCTCTATCATGCCCATATCGTTGAGCAGGGCTTTTACTCCCGCGGGATTACCGTCAACGAAGAGGAGGCTGTAAAGGTCGGTGAACTTATGGTGTATGCGTTGTGCCGCTCCAAACTCGCCGTTAAACTCGAGACGTATCATCTTAGAGAACTCATGGGGCAGGGCGTTGCCTATTACGGATATCACACCTACTGCTCCGCATGCAATCATAGGGAAGGTCAGGGCGTCATCGCCACTGATGACATCAAATCTGGCAGGCTTGTTTTTTATTATCTCATCCACCTGCTCTAAGCTGCCGCTTGCCTCCTTGATAGCCACGATGTTAGGACAGTCGTTAGCTAAGCGTACCGTTGTCTCTGCCTTAAGGTTTACACCTGTGCGCCCCGGCACATTATACAGTACCACGGGTAGTGGCGAAGCCTCAGCTATAGCCTTGAAATGCTGGTATAATCCCTCTTGAGACGGTTTGTTGTAGTATGGACAAACGCTCAATACACCGTCAATGCCTTTAAAGTCTGCTGTCTTAAGCTCATTGACCACCTCAGCCGTGTTATTACCTCCACATCCCATCAGGATCGGTACCCTGCCATTGACGTGTTTGACAATAAGCTCCTTTATGTTTTGCTTCTCTTCTCTTGACAGGCATGGTGTCTCGCCTGTTGTGGCAAGTATGCATAAGAAATCCGCCCCATTGTCGAGCTGATAATCCAATAGCGCTGTTATAGCGTCATAATCTACTGAACCGTCAGCTTTAAACGGTGTAACTAAAGCTATACCTAAACCCTTAAAAATGTTCTGCGTCATAACAAAAAAGTATTAACCGCTTGCAAAGATAGTACAAATAATGGATATAACCAAATAAATTATCAATAATTATGGTATTTTACTTATCTCGAGGTATAACCTTGCCGTTGACAACCTTAAAACGGCGGTCAAATTCCTCATGGGTACGCTTCCAGCGGTTATGGGTCCAGAGATAGTATTCCGGCTGACGCTGGATGGTCTTCTCAAGCATCTGGAAGAAGCGGCGCGTTATCTCATGCTCCGGCAGATTGTTGGCGTCATCGGTGATGAAATGGTATGTGCAGGTGTAATAGCCGCGCTTAGGCCTGCTCGTCTCAAGGTAAAAGACGGCGTTATTGAATTTTTTCATCAGACGCTCAGCACCGGTGAATACGGGCGTGTCATGGTTGAGGAACGGTACCCACAAGTGTATGTTCTCCCATTTTGGCGCCTGGTCGGAGATTAATCCGCACAGGTAGTGTGTGCCCTCCTGTTTGCATTTGATAAGGTATCTGAGGATTTCGTTTTTGGGTATGGGTATGCCGTTTACCAGACGGTGGCGCAGACGATAGAAGAGGCGGTCGAAGGCATAGTTGTATAAAGGATGGTAAACGAGTGCCACCGGCTCATCCTCCTTCTGTCCCAGTCCGCAGCAGGAGAGCCACTCCCAGTTGCAGTAGTGCCCCAGGATGGCAGACACGTTACGGTCCACTTTGAAGAATTCGGTGATCTCCTCCGGATTAATGAGTATGAACCGTTTGCGCAGCTCCTTGTCGCTGATGGAGAGCAGTTTGATAGACTCAAAGAAATAGTCGGCAAACCAGTGGTAGAATTTCTTCTCTATCTGCTTGATCTCCTCTTCGCTCTTTTCCGGGAACGAGGTGACGAGATTGTTTCTCACAACCTTTCTGCGGTATCTTATCAGGTAATAAATGATATAATACTCAAAGTCGGCTATTGCATATAGCACACAAAACGGTAACAGCGATATGGGATAGAAAATGCCATACACTATGGATGCTGAGATTTTATTGAATATCTTTTTCATACTTGTTGCATATCATGTAGTTTACGATAATGACCGTCTATAGCCATCAGCTCATCATGGTTGCCGCGCTCAACAATGCGTCCCTCATGCAGTACGCATATCTCATCGGCATTCTTGATGGTTGACAGGCGGTGAGCGATGGCAATGGTGGTACGTGTCTTCATCAGACGCTCAAGGGCGTCCTGCACAAGACGCTCGCTCTCGGTGTCAAGGGCTGATGTAGCCTCGTCAAGGATGAGGATAGGCGGGTTCTTGAGTATGGCACGCGCTATGCTCACCCTTTGTCGCTGTCCGCCAGAGAGTCTGCCGCCGCGGTCGCCGATATTGGTGTCGTAACCATTCTCACTCTGTGAGATAAACTCATGGGCGTTGGCTATCTGTGCTGCCTTCTCCACTTCTGTTATCGTTGTCTCATCCACACCGAAGGAGATATTGTTGTAGAAAGTGTCGTTGAAGAGGATAGCCTCCTGATTGACATTACCTATCAGCTGTCTGAGGTCATGTAGGCGCAGGTCCTTGACATTGACACCATCTATGAGAACCTCGCCCTCCTGTACGTCATAGTAGCGGGGTATGAGGTCCACGAGTGTCGATTTACCGCTGCCGCTCTGTCCCACCAGGGCTATGGTCTTACCCTTCTCTATGGTGAGGTTTATATCGCGCAGTACCCATTGGTTGTCGTACTTAAATGACACATGGCGGAACTCTATCTTATCATTAAACCCATTGATGTCAGTCGGATTCTCAGGGTCGTGGATGGTGACCTCTGCCTGTAGGATCTTGTCAACACGCTCCATTGAGGCGAGTCCCTTGGGAATGTTGTAACCGGCCTTGGAGAACTCTTTCAGCGGGTTGATGATACTGTAGAGTATCACGAGATAATAAATAAACGTTGGTCCGCTGATGGATCCGTTGGTGAGCACCAGCACGCCTCCAAACCACAGCACGATGACAATCATCAGCGTGCCGAGGAACTCGCTCATGGGGTGGGCGAGTTGCTGGCGGATATTCACACGCATGATATTGTTACGGTAATCGCTGTTGACACGGTCAAAACGGCTGTTCATCTTATCCTCAGCGCAGAACGCCTTAATGATACGTAGTCCGCCAAGTGTTTCCTCTACCTGGCTCATGGTGTCGCTCCACAATGCCTGTGCCTTGATGGACTTAGCTTTCAGCTTACGTCCCACATATCCCATAAACCACCCGAACAGCGGTACGAAGATAAGCGTGAATAATGTCAGCTGCCAGGATATGAACACCAGCGTGGCGAAGTAAGCTATGATGAGAATAGGATTCTTAAACAGCATGTCGAGTGATGACATGATAGAGCTTTCTATCTCCTGTACGTCACCGCTCATGCGTGCTATGATGTCACCTTTCCGCTCTTCACTGAAGAAACCCATTGAGAGGCTTGTAATCTTGGCATACAGTTGGTTGCGTATGTCTCTCACCACACCAGTCCTGATAGGTATTATTGTTGCCGACGACAGGAAATAAGCCCCCGTCTTGATGAATGTCATTACGGCAAGCGCCAGACCGATCACGAGCAGCGTGGTTGTCTCTCCCATGCTCTCTACCATCTGTCTGACGTAGTAGTCGGCGTTGTTGCTGATCACATCCTTGAGGCTTCCCTCGCTGAGTGACATGAGGCGGGTGGCTCCCTCAGCAGCCTTCTCCGTCTTGAAGAGGATCTGCAATATCGGTATCAGCGCGGCAAACGAGAAAATGTTCAGTATTGCTGAAAGTATATTGAATACTACTGTCAGCACTAAATATTTCTTGTAAGGCGGTATAAACCTTCTCAGTACTTGTATAAACTCCCTCATATATTCCGATGTTTCTTAATTCTCAATATGTCCTAACAATGTGGCGCTTGTGCTACCGGTGATGGTTACTCTTGCTATTTGTCCGATGTGAGCGTTACCCTTGTCAAAGACCACCATCTTCCCTTGTTCGGTGCGTCCGCACAACTGATCACGGCTACGCTTACTGAAGCCCTCTACCAGTACATCAAAGACCTTACCCTCGTCACGCTTGTTGACAATGGCGGACATCTCTGTCTGGAGATCGATCAGTTCAGACAGCCGGCGCAGCTTCACCTCCTCCGGTACGTCATCGGGCAGGTGCTTGGAGGCGTATGTGCCAGGACGCTCAGAATACTTAAACATAAACGCGCTGTCATAACCCACCTCACGCATCAGCGACAGCGACATCTGGTGGTCTTCTTCAGTCTCGCTGTGGTATCCCACAAAGATGTCTGTGGATAGTCCGCAGTCTGGGATTATACGTCGTATGGCTGCCACCCTGTCCATATACCATTCGCGAGTGTATTTACGGTTCATAAGATGTAGTATGCGGTCGCTGCCGCTCTGTACGGGCAGGTGGATCTGTTTGCATACGTTTGGGACATCGGCAATGACATGCAGCGTCTCGTCACTCATGTCCTTTGGATGGCTGGTGGTGAACCTGACGCGCATATCCGGCACACTCAGCGCCACGGTGCGCAACAGCTCCGGAAAGGTGATGTCCTTACCGTTTGACTGCCAGTGGTAGGAGTTGACATTCTGCCCTAACAGCGTCACCTCTTTATAACCTTTCTCGCTGAGGTCTGCCACCTCCTTCAGTATGCTCTCCACGTCACGGGAGCGCTCCCTGCCGCGGGTGTAGGGTACTATGCAGTAATGACAGAAATTATTGCAGCCACGCATGATGCTGACAAAGCCGCCGATACGGTTGCCGCCAATGCGGCGTGGCACGATGTCACGATATGTCTCTGTGGTAGAGAGCTCTATGTTTATAGCCTTGTTGCCTGTCTCCACCTGGGCGATGAGGTCGGGTAGCGTGAGATAGCTGTCGGGACCAGCCACAAGGTCGGCGTGATGATTGTCGATAAGGTCGTTCTTGACCCTCTCAGCCATACATCCTAACACACCAATGATGAGGCTACGCCCTTTCTTTCGCTCTGCGTGTAACGCCTCTAAGCGGCGGTAGATTTTATTCTCGGCGTTCTCTCTTACAGAGCATGTGTTAAGGAACACCGCGTCAGCGTCAGCGATGTCATCGCACGGCTCATAGTCCGCCATCTGCATTACGGAAGCCACAACCTCGCTGTCAGCTACATTCATCTGACAGCCGTATGTCTCTATATATAGTTTCTTTGTCATTTTCTCTTTTTGCGTTTTGGTTTATGGGGTGGCGTGGGTATAACGTCTTTCCTTATAGGAACCATGTTGAGAAGGAAATAAAAGGCAGCGCCGGTTATCAGTCCCGCAATGGCGTCTATGACGTAGTGGGCCTGGATATATACTGTTGACAGGCAGAGTAATACATAGAACGGCGTGAGAATCCATACTAAGCGGCGTGAGCCGGTATGCCATGCCAATAGCATTACAACAGTGCTGATACCCACATGACTGCTGGGGAATGCCGCCGTAGGGCGTTCGCCGGCGTTATGGGCGCTCTCAACCATATTATAAAAGATACCGTCGATATATCCGGGACTGACAAGGCGGTCCTGGTTAAGATTGAAATAGTCATGCACATTGGGAAATATCCCCTCGGCAATCTTGGTTAGTCCCACGGCTTTATAGTAGTATTGGGGACCCGTTACCGGCAGGGCGATGAAGATGAGATAATAGATGAAGAATGCTCCCAGGAGGATGAATGCCGCCTTTTGCAGCTCTGCGTTCTTCCAAAGGAAATAATACACTGTGATAAGCGCTATCATCGGGAAATACGCGGCATAGCCTAAGTCCATCAGCTCGCTTACCACGGCACCGGGCAGGATCTGGGAGAAGAGAAGCGCCGGCTGACAACCAAAGAGAGCCTGCTCCCATGAGGCGAAGAGATGGTCAAGATTAGGATAGATGCGGTTCAGTTCGAATGTCTCTGGGTACCACACACCTAACAACAGCATCTGTGCCGCTATCCTTACCAGGATGAGTGCCTTGCAGGGGTAGAGGCGATAGACAATCCATAATGCCACCGTCATCGCCGTTACGTGAACCCTGTGCATGAGCATGGAGTGTGGATTCTCCAACTTTGTATAGGTGAAGAATATAAGCAGCGCTGTTATGGCGCTGTATGCCAATACGACCCATTCCGCCGCAAGCAATCCCTTGCGTGGGGCGGAGTCTTTGTTGAATATCTCTTTTATGGAAATTATAGCCATTTGTTGTCTTTATACCATTTTACCGCTTCCTTGACGCCTTTCTCAAGGTCGTATTCCGGAGCATATCCCAACTCATCCATCGCGGGATGAATGTCGCAACGCCAGTTGCGCTGTCTCATGATGTTATACTTGTCATTATTGAGGGCTGTAACCCTATGGGTAACACGTCCAAACACATCGCCTACAGCCGTGACGATACGGAGCAGACACAGGGGAGCCTTGATGCGCAGGAGCCATGGGTTGCCAAGTTCCTTTCGCAACAGATCGCTGAAGTCACGGCTGTTGTACACCTTGCCGTCACTGAGGAAATACGCCTTGCCCGTTGTTCCATTCTCAAGTGACAGAAAGACAGCCTGCACCACATCCTTGACATAGACGAATGTTATGTCCTGTGGCTTATAGCCTACGGCAAAGTCTAAGTGGTTGCGTATGCTCTGTGCCATGAGGAAATAGTCACGCTCGCGCGGTCCGTAAACACCGGTAGGTCGCAATATGATATACGGGAAGTCATTTAACGAGCCCAGAAACCGTTCTGCCTCAAGCTTGCTCTTGCCGTAAGCGGTGTTGGGCTGTGGGGGGTCGGTGTCGCGTATCTCTTGATATGGCTGGCTCTCGCGTATAGGTCCGAAGATACTCAGCGAGCTGAGATATACAAACCGCCTCAAGGGTACGCCAGCTTCTATGAGCGCTTCCACAAAGTTACGTGTGCCAAGGGTGTTGACGGTATGGAAATCTTCCTTGTTGGCACTCTTGGTAACGCCAGCAGCATGCACCACATAATCAAAGACAGTCTCACGGAACCTCTCAACCAATTGTGCCTTATTGGAGAAGTCAAGGGTGATAAGGTGAATGCGCTTGTCAGAAAGATACTTCAGCGAGCTGCTCTTTCTCACTGCAGCCCATACCTCCATGCCTCTGTCCAATGCCTCTTCAACAATGAAGCTGCCAATAAATCCTGATGCTCCTGTAACGAGTATTCTCATTTACTGCTGTTTAAACTGTGTGGTTTGTCGTTTTGTCAATGATTAATTTACTTCCTGTATATGTTGTTGACTTATGCTATCAAACGGCAAAGGTACTAAAAAAAATCGGATTATCATATAAAAACCCAAAAAAAACAAAGAAATACCGTAATTATTAAGTGTTTTATGATTGAGAAAGGTGTCAACTGCCGATATAAAGGCATAACATGCCGAGGAGGACGAGGAGCAGATCGACGATTTTGCCACGGAGGTTTTTCTCATGAAACAGCCAGGCGCCAAAGAGGAAACTGACAATAACAGAACCCCGGCGGATCATGGATACGATGCTTATCATAGCATCGGGCAGGCTGAGGGAATAGAAATACATGAAGTCGGCAGCACTAAGAAAGATACTTATGAAAAGGATGCTCCACCGCCAGTGGAAATTCATCTTATCGCGCTCAAACCATAACGCTATGAGCAGGGCAACGCCCATCATGCCGCTCTGATAAATGTTATACCAACTCTGTACCATCATGCGGTCAAGGCCGATACCGCCATCAGAGGGCGATGCCATAAGATATTTGTCATATAGTCCGCTGATAGCGCCAAGCAGGGCTGAGAGAACCACAAAGTATATCCAGATATTATGTTTGAAATCGATACCCTCCTTTTTGCCACTCCTACTGAGCATGAAAAACGATGTCACGGCGAGTATTACACCGAGCCACTGCCAACTATTGAGATGCTCATTGAAAACCACCATCGCACCAATAAGCACCATTACCGGCCGTGTGGCATTAATGGGACCAACGATGGTGAGCGGCAGATGCTTGATGCCAATATATCCGAATACCCATGACGAGAGTACGATGACGCTCTTGAGCAATATATATTTATGCTCTTGCCATCCGCCAGAGGCAACCTGAAAGTCTCCTAAGTCAATATTTGTATTATAAGATAACAGTATGAAAGGCAGGAAGATAAGCGAAGAGAAGACGGTGTTTAGAAACAATACAGGTATGACAGCATTGTCTTTAAGCGATGCTTTCTTAAAAGCATCGTAACATCCCAACAGGGCAGCGGACATAAAAGCAAGAAGAAGCCACATGATTGTGTTTTATGTTTTGTGTTTTGTGTTTTATGTTTTGTGTTTTGTGTTTTATGTTTTGTGTTTTATGTT
>JAGDAU010000137.1 GCA_017959365.1 Prevotella sp. | reverse complement strand
TTAACTTTTGGCATTTTTTTAAATTTTAATTTGTTATTTATTTACTTCTGTGGCAACGCATATACCCGGCGTTACGCACAATCTTACATTAATCTTCTGTATCTGTCTGTAGTTTCTTAAGGGCATCGCTGCCATTCTTGGCATTGGCAAACAAACCACCGTTTGCAGGTATCTCTGCGTCAATAGCACTTGCCATAGCCTCATTATCGATAGCCTTTGATGCCTCACGGGCCTCCGCCTCACGGCGCTCACGGTCAAGTTTCTGCTGGCTCTTCTTTACTGAGCCGGCTTTCTTTGGAGCAAGAAAGAGAAACATCTTCTTACCCTCAAGCCGGGGCAGCTGCTCTACCTTGCCATATTCCTCCAGGTCATTGGCAAACCTCAACAGAAGCACCTCACCCTGTTCCTTAAAGAGGATGGAACGACCTTTGAAAAAGACGTATGCCCTTACTTTGTTGCCGTCAGAAAGGAACTCCTTTGCATGCTTCAATTTGAAGTGGTAGTCATGGTCGTCGGTCTGAGGACCGAAACGTATCTCCTTAACCTCCAACTTCGTCTGCTTCTGCTTCATCTCCTTCTGATGCTTCTTCTGCTGGTAAAGGAATTTAGAATAGTCAATGAGACGACAGACAGGCGGCTGGGCATTGGGGGAAATCTCCACGAGATCCACCTCCTTGTCATGAGCCATATCCAATGCTTGGCGCAACGGCAAAACCATTGAGCCTTCGTCACTTACAACTCTCACTTCTTTCGCGCGAATCTGCTCATTCACACGATAGCGTTGCTTCATATTGTCCTTTCCCATCAACTATTTTTTGCTAAACGGCTGCAAAGTTACGAATAAGTGAGCAAAACACAAAATAATTTTGCAATTATTTTTATTTTCAGACTGAAAAACAGATTCTTCCGCGATGAAGGGTTAATAAACCATCATCCTGCAGTTTGTTGAGAGCACGGCTTACATTAAGCCGGCTGTCACCGAGATAGTCTGCCAAGGTGGTCATTCTTATGCGTAGTTCTTTCTCACCTTTTAATATATGGCAGCGGTGAAGCAGGAATTGTCTTATCCTCATCTCCAAGCCCTGACACTCTATATTCCATGTAACATCATTGCCACGCTGTACATCAGCCGAAAGACGGTTGAGCAGGTTAAGGCGGAAGATGGCAAACTTGCTTAACAGCTTTTGAACCTCTTCCTTGCCTACTGTCATCAAAGGACATGGGGTAAGCGCTGTTATATCAATGGTGTAGTGTTGGTTTAAGCCGTACAATCGTTCAGGCTGAACCAACATCTCTCCAGACAGCCATTCCGTCATAACATAGTCGCCATTGACAGCCTCATGGCGTAGCACATAATCGCCACTGAGGATATACACCAGACCCTGACATTCCTCACCAGCTACAACGATATGACAACCCTCCCCCACTGTCTCAAAGTTGAATCGCGTATGTGCCACCACCTCATTGATGTCATACTGACCCATACCTTGAAACAACGGGAGCAATGATATCTGCATAAGTCTGTTTAATTTTCTAAATTCAGTTTGCTTGAGTGCCAAACGGCATTTTTACCCTCACTGTCTGAATAGATAATGTATGCCATCAGCTCAGGGTGGTTCTTTAACACTTGTTGTGCTTCCTTAAGCCCCATGACCATAAAAGCCGTGGCGTATGCGTCAGCAACAGCACAGCGGTCTGTAAGCACAGTAGCTGACAGGATATTATGCTGTATGGGCCGTCCTGATTTAGGATTAATAGTATGTGCGTATTTCTTACCGTCTTTATAATAGAAATTACGATAGTTACCGCTCGTTGCCATCGCCTTATCTGTTACGTTAAGAATCACCTGGGTCTCATTCTTCATGTTGGTGGCGTCATCTATTGGTTTGTTGACGCTGATATGCCATGGCAGACGGTCGGGATTAAATCCTTTTGTAACTATCTCACCACCTATCTCAACAAGGTAGTTTTCTATGCCGTGACGCTGCAAAACAGCAGCCACCCTGTCTACGGCATACCCCTTGGCAATGGCACTGCAGTCTAATTGTACACGTGGGTCTTTCTTAACCACCATGCCATTCTGGAGTCGCACTTTCTCATAACCCACGATCTCACGCAAGGAGTCGATGACATGCTCTGTGGGCTCTATACCATTCTTGAAACCAAACCCCCAGGCATTAACGAGAGGCGCCACAGTGATATCAAAGTCACCGTTGGTGTCGCGGCTTATCGTCTCGGCAAGGGCAAACACATCCATAAACATCTCATCAGCCTTCATATCAGTGTTTTCGTTTATATGTGTTATCACGCTATTCTTATTGAATGGCGACAGACTTGCATCTACTTTAGCCAGCTCCTTCTCAATCTCTTCCTTTAGATCCTGGTCATACTGGTATTTCACATTATATACAGTACCGAATATCATGCCTTGGTCATACTGATATGGTGTAGAGTTCTGCCCACGCACAATAAGTATCGTACCAACTATCAACAGTACCAGAAAAGGCAATTGCCAATAAATCTTTTTCATCGTATTATTTTTAAATTATCTTATAATTCCACTGTTATATTAAAAAGTGCTCCCAAACGGCTGTTACCTTTCTTGCCAAAGCCCGGCACATACCATGCGGCGCCCATGTCATCATCCTTATGCATAAGGCGTTTGCGATACCTCGCACTCCATCCCAGACGTATCGGGCCCCATATCTTGGCATCCACGCCAACACCAAACTCCAACCAATGACAATTTCCTTTCATATCCTTGGAGCCCCACATAGCTACATCACCCCATATCGGATCTGTTACTCCCGGATGGCTGACATCATATTTATAAGAGGAGAAGGCATAACGCACACCACCCAGAACACGATATATATCATGTTTATTCTTTGTGAGATTATAGTCACATCCGATTCGCACAAATGGTGCACTCGTCTTGTATGTGATGAGTGTCACATCATCGGTAGCATCCGACTTACCCAATCCAAGCTCTATTGTAGGGAAATACTTGTCTTTGAGATTTACCCTTACAGACCCCTCCAACTGACCATAGTCACCAAACAAAAGCATTCCCGGGCCGACAGCATCAACACTTACAGCCACACCACGGTAAAAAGGTATGGTATCAGGCTCCACCGACGGGGCTATTTTCTTTTTTCCGCCTTGGGCCATCACTGTGAGCGGCAGAAGCAAAACCAGACTAACTGCCAGCCTTGAAATATATATACACATGTTCTTTTTTGCTGTCATAGTCCACTTGGGAATTATTTATGCTTATATCGTCTATACGATAATTGGTTGTTGTAACATTGGTGAGCGTATGGAAATATGTCGGGCCACAGTCTACAGCCTCAAAATGCGGCTGGTCTGACTTCCACAACCTTATGGTGTCGAGCATCACCACATCAAACGTATCTTTTGTCTGTACCACCCACTCATCATATTCATGACCATAACTCATGGGAAAGGCGAACTCTGTGACTTTTGCCTTACTATTGATAATCACGGCATCATTACCGTCAGTTCTTGTCGTCCATATCGTCAGGGTGTCCATTCGCAAAGTGTCTGACTCACCCTTCAACACAAACCGCACCAGGGTTCTGTTGTTAAGAGGACAGTCTATAGAGTTACACCCCACAAACGCAGCTGTCATTGCCCCAATCATTACAACAAATAATAATCTTCTCATTTAGTATAATTAAAAGATCAAAAGAACTCTCAATCCAACACTCATATCCTTTCTTCTATCTGGTAGTCATTCCTCTGGCTTGATGAACGGCTTACAAGGTCACCAATGAAACCTGTAAGGAATAGTTGGGTGCCAAGCATCATGGCCGTCAAAGCTATATAAAACCACGGGCTGTCGGTAACCAGATTATGATACACATGATTGTATAAATCAATACATTTATTTATACCTATCACTACTACAGAGAGGAAACCTATAAAAAACACTATAGTGCCGAGGAAGCCGAATACATGCATAGGCTTCTTGCCAAAGGTGCTCAAGAACCAAAGTGTCAGCAGGTCTAAATATCCATTGACAAAACGGTTCAGTCCCATAAATTTTGAATTGCCATACTTACGCGCCTGATGATGTACTACTTTCTCACCTATCTTGTCAAAACCTGCGTTTTTGTCAAGATAAGGTATGTATCTGTGCATCTCGCCATACACCTCTATATTCTTTATCACATCCTTTCGATAAGCCTTAAGGCCGCAGTTGAAGTCATGCAGGTTTTTTATTCCGCTAACGGCACGGGCTGTGGCATTGAAGAGTTTCGTTGGAAGGGTTTTGGATCTCGGGTCATAGCGCTTCTGCTTGTAACCGCTCACCAGGTCATAACCATCCTCTGTTATCATACGATACAACTCTGGTATCTCATCCGGGCTGTCTTGCAGGTCGGCGTCCATAGTTATCACCACATTGCCCTCAGCAGCCTTAAATCCGCAGAACAATGCCGGACTCTTACCATAGTTACGGCGGAACTTAATACCTCTCACACACGGTGACTGAGAGCTCAGGTCTTGTATCACTTCCCATGAGCGGTCTGTGCTGCCATCATTGATGAATATCACCTCATAGCTGAAGCCATTCTCTTCCATCACTCTCTCTATCCACCCGAACAATTCAGGCAGTGACTCTTCCTCATTAAACAGAGGTATAATAATTGATATATCCACGGTATATTTACTATTTGACTATTTAACTATTTACTATTTGACTATTTACTATTTGACTATTTACTATTTGACTATTTACTATTTACTATTTATATTGATTAGTTTTGCTATTGAGAGCCAAAACAATTTAACACAAAACACAAAACATAAAACACAAAACATAAAACACAAAACATAAAACACAGTTGATTTAACACCAAGCATCTTTACTATTATTTGCTGTAACAGTCATTTTCTGGCGATCTTTTTCATCTCTACCAATAGGTGCATCA
>JAGDAU010000136.1 GCA_017959365.1 Prevotella sp. | reverse complement strand
GTGGCAACTCTATCGACCTTATGAGGCTGCTGATGGTATTGGAAGAGCATGGCATACGTATTGCCTACAGCGACGCCTTTAACAACACTACTCCGCGTGCTATGGCTCGTCTTGTGGGCGTTAGACAGCATACAAACACAGAAAACGGAATAAAGGAGTATCGTATTGACGATAACTATAATTATGACGCCATACACCATCTGTTAGAAAACCCACCACCATCTGCCTCTCCCTGTCAGTTGGGTGATGTCTTACTCACCGGCGCCACGGGATTTCTTGGAGTCTATGTACTGAGATACCTTATGCTACACACCAACAGCCGTATCTGTTGCTGCGTAAGAGCAGATAGCGCCACCAATGCCATGATGAGGTTGAGAGAGAATATGGAGTATTATTTCCCCGACGAAATGGATTGCTTACTAACAGACAGGCTGTCTGTGGTAGCGGCAGACATCAGAACGATTAATCCAGATACTCTGCCATTCCGTCCCTCAACCATTATCCATTGTGCCGCCCATGTAGCGCATTTCGGTCATAAGGATGAGATAGACAACATCAATAATGGTGGAACAGAGCATATTGTCTGTTTATGCAGGCTGTGTGACGCTTTCCTTGTCCATGTTTCCACACTTGGAGTGGGAGGCATGTTGCCAGATGGCAGCATGACGACGCTCACAGAGCGCCGGCTGTGGCAGGGACAGATATTCCCCAACCCCTATCAACGTTCAAAGTTCCTTGCTGAGAGGACTGTCTTGGAGAACATGGCAAACGGGTCGCTCAAAGCCATGATAATGCGTATCGGGAATATTGTTGAGGCAGCGGGAGGCAGACGACAACGCAATGCATCCACCAATGCCTTCCGCTCCACCGTAGAACAGGCAATGGCCTTAGGATGCTATCCTGAGATATGCAGGCAGATAAACATTGACCTCTCGCCCGTTGACGTGGTTGCCCAAAGGGTGGTCACAGACCCTTGCCTCGGCAATGGCATAATACATAATGTGGTGATAGGCGAAGAAAAGCCACTGTCAGACATTATTTGCAGTCTTTACAGTGGCTCCTCTCCCATGCGGTGCGTAAGCAATGACGAGTTTGTGAGCATAGCGCGGTCACATGGACTGACACCTTACATCAAGGCCTACGTATAACCTAACAAGCTTGTTAGGTTATAAGGTTGTAAGGTTATAAGGTTGTAAGGTTATAAGGTGAAATATGTCTGGATTATAGTAAAACCACTATTTTGTTAAGCATTTCTCACCTTACACCTGGGAGCGAAGCGACCTGATAACCTCAAAACCTTATTCAGTTTCTTTTGCTCTTAAAGAATTCCTCAAAGAAATCCAGCTGCTCCTGATTAGGCACATTGTCTAAGTGCAGACCCTCACGCATAATCATCACAGTAGGCTTGCCCTGCTCATAAATAGTCCAATACGGCAGGTGGCTGCCATTGGGGTCACCGGTCTTGGTGAAGTTGATGATATAGTTTGTTATGATTTTCTCCATCTGCTGCTCTGTGGCTGTCATCTTACCGCTACCGAACTTATATCCATAGAAGAACGGCATCTCAGCGACATGGCTTGCGCCACCACGGAAACTCCGGAGTATGGTGTTCTCTGAATCCTGATCGAAATAATACATATACACCTTTCCCTTACCTGTCTTGGTCTGAAGATTTGCCCAGGCATAGGTACCCCAGGCGAAACTACCGTCACGGAAGATGTCACTGGATGCGAAATAGACCTCTTTCTCATCCTTTGCCGGATACACCTTCAACAGGCGGTCTGCCCACTCACCATAGTTCTCACGGATACGCTTCTCATATTCCTCCACTGATGTGGGACGTGAGAACATCGAGCCCTCGTCAGAGTTGGTTCCGATAAGGACATTTACATCATTATAATTACCTGCCTCATACAGTTTGTATTGGTCGTCGGTAATGGCATAGTTGTCAACCACAGGCCAGAAAGACTCCATCTGCATCTGTATGTCCTTGGTAAGTTCCTCGTATGACAGTTTGCGCATCTGCTTAATACTCTTCTGCTTTAACTTGTTTTGATATTCCACGCCCTGTTGTTGTGCTGCTTTTTCTGTCACCATGGCGGTATTACCGCTACGTTTGTCGCTGACAGGCCAGAATGAGCTGCCACTCTCGCTGATAGCCCCCCTGAAGAGTCCCTTACAAAGTGGAGAGGCGCATAACATGCTTACCGATATTCCGCCTGCCGACTCACCGGCAATGGTTATCTTGTCTGGATCGCCACCAAAGGCCGCGATATTGTCGTGTATCCACTGCAGGGCCATTATCTGGTCCTGTATTCCGTAGTTGCCGGAGATACCACGTGGTGATTCCTTAGCTAAATCCGGATGCGCCAAAAAACCAAGCACTCCGAGACGGTACTCTATACTGCAATAGATAATACCCTCACGTATGAAACTCTCTTGAGTACCACTATAGGAGCCGGTAGTAAAACCACCACCATGTATCATCACAAAAACAGGCAGTCTCTCATCCTTACTCTTTGCCGGTGTCTCAACGCTTAGGTATAGACAATCCTCACCCATGGCAATCTCATTACCCTTTTGATTTGGGTCTGTAGGCTGTGGTGGCCGCGCGCCCCATTTGTCTGCCTTGTAAACTCCAGTCCAGGGTTTCTTGGCGACTGGCGCTTTCCACCGCAAATCACCTACCGGTGCCTCAGCGTATGGAATATTCATAAACAATGCGTGTCCCTCATGTTCAACGCCTTCTATCTCTCCCTGAGCCACAGTGGTACGCAACAGTTGTGCATTTGACGGAAGTGCCATCATCATTGCGGCAATAGTAAAAAACAAGTATTTTTTCATGATAAATGATTTTTCCGCCAAAGGTAATGTTTTTTCTTCGCAAACCCAAATTTTTTTAATTTTTTTTTTCCCCGTTAATGGGAAAAGCAAAAAAATAACCGAATCTTTCAGGAAAGACTAATTCATCATATAAATATAGTGTCTCCCAAGGCTTTATTTCCATTATAACCTGCCTCATCTCACTGGCAAAGAACTCTGTGTCATTACGAGGTGTGGTTACAGTACAGTCTGTGATAGTACCCAAAGAGTCAATCTTTACATCTTTTAAGGAAAAGACCATTCTATCATATTCCTTTAATTCAGGATATTTCTCTACTCTCTCAAGGAACATCTCCCTTAGTCTTGCCAGATCATTACGATTGCTTATAGAGAATCCAGCCGATTTTCTGTTATGATAGTCTTTCCTGCCTGTCACTTGTCCATCTGTCATGGTGAGGAAACTCTCATATTCAAAATTACTCTCATATCCCATGTGCACATAGTGTACGCATTGGCCTCGCGCTACCCTTAATTTACCAGAGAAGGCGGTGTACTTAAAGCCCTTCTCCTTAGTGTAGTTGGCAAAAAGAATTTGCATGGTGTCTTGGGATAGTGATTCGTATGATGATTGCCGAAGGTTTGAGTCATATTGCTCCACGCAAATGCTGTCAAGGTAGAGTTGGTTTTGCTTAATACTCCAGAAACTGATATAACCTTTCCAGTTGGCACTGGACTTGACCCTTTCTCTCGGCAATGCCTTCTGTATTCGGTCCACAAGGTCTCTGTTCCTAAAAAGCTCCCCCAACAAGCTCCATCGTTCACCCTCTATGTATATGACGTTGGGGTCTTGTGCTGTGGCGTATGTGTCAATGGCAATGCCTAAGGCACATACAAACATTATAAAAATTTTTCTCATCGTATTCATAACTGTTATTTTTGCAATGGGTTAAAGGGTATTGGCAGTGTATATTTATATTCTTTGGTTTCTCCGTTCTGTTTACCGGGTTGCCACTTGGGCATTGACTTTATAAGCCGTATGCTTTCGTCTTCTAATTGCCGGGCTATCCTACCAGACAAGAGTTGCTGCTCTTCGGCTGTCATCTCACTTACTAACGACTGGTCACATGTGATGATGTTCCTCACAACCTTAATATCAGTCAGTTGGCCGGTTTTATCAACCACAAACGACATGATAACCTTGCCTTTAGCACCATATTCAGCTGCCAATACGGGGTATCTCATATTGTTATGGATATAGTCCATCAAAGCTATGTTACCACCTGGGAATGAAGGCATCTGCTCTACAGAGTCAAAGATTTTTGTCTCTGCCCTCTCCGGATTGAGGTTCTCGGTGACTGTAGGCTGCTGAGGTAATTCTGCTTCTGCCACATAGACATTATCCTTTGGGGTGGATTGAGGTGTTTCTCTCTTATCCGTCATGGCGATAATGTTCCCCGTGTGTTTGTCAGGCGCAACGTCACTGCGCTGTGGTGTTATCTTCGGCTCTTGAGGTTCTGCGGCACGATCTTTCGTTTCTGCCGGAATGGTATCATTTGAAGACTGTGGATTAGATTGTTGGGCTATGGTTGGAGTATCACCATCATGTCCGTTTCCGGAGTTAAAGACCAACAACAGCAGGATGGTGGCGGCAATGCCGATGGCAGAGGCTGCATAAAGCCACACACGGCGGGCTGACTTAGCAGACTGCTCTGGCAGACTGCTCATAATGCGCTCCGTCAGTTCATCAGGGTTGGGAACGACGGGGCGTTGCTCCTGAAGGCGGTTGAGTATATTGTCAATCTTGTCCATATCCTAATTCTGTTAATCGTTGGCGTATTGTCTGGCGGGCTACATAGAGATTGCTCTTTACCTGTTTGGCGTCCATTCCGGTTATCTGTTCTGCCTCCTCTGACGAGAGCCCCTCCAACTGGCATAGTGTGAATACGAGGCGCTGCTTGGTGCTCAAGCCGTCAGCAAGCATTCTTACGATTGCTACCCATTCCTTGTTCTCTAATGTCCGCTGGCTGTTGGTGTCTGCCGCAAACTGTCGCAGCACCCCCTCGTCATCAGACAGCGGCACGATGGTTTTGATGCTTTTCAGCCTGTCGAGACACAGACGTGTGATTATGGTATAGAGCCATGTTGTGAAAGAGCGGCGGGGGTCGTAGTCACCGATATGCTGCCATACCCTTATGAATGTCTCTTGTACGGTGTCCTTTGCCTCCTCTTCATCACATAGCATCTTCAGCGCCAAGGAGAATGTCAGCCGCTGATACGTCTGAACAATCCACCTGAAGGACATCTTGTCGCCCTGCTGGCAGCGTTTTATTATCTCGCTGTCTATCTGCACCTTTTTGTTCATCATTCTAATTAGTATACGTCATAAAAAGACAAAAGTCAAATCACAAACAGCATTTTTTCATAAAAAAGCCTTTTTCGCCACAAAGTTAGCAAAACATAACCGATTAATAGAAAAAAAACGTAACTTTGCAACATAATCTATTATTACGCAACAATGAACTTTCTGAAGATAAAACATTTCATGTTGATAAGGATGTGGCAGACTGCCGACGGTGAGATGGCAAAACCCGTCCGATGGATATACAATATACTAAGGAAGATATTCCTGTCAGTACGGTTCTTCGTGGGTAGAGGACATATAGACTATGCCACGGCACTGTCATTCAGCACACTGCTCGCCATAGTACCTATTTTCGCCGCTATTTTTGCAATAGGCAAGGGATTCGGACTGGCTGTGTATATCGAGAACTGGCTGCGCGAACTTATGTCAAGCCAGCCGCAGGTGGCAGAGACAGTGATAAATATGGCTGGCAGCTACCTTAACCATGCCAAAAGCGGTGTCATCATAGGCATTGGCCTTGTCTTTATGCTATATAGTATCATATCACTGATATACAACATAGAGCATGCCTTCAACGAGATATGGCAAGTGAAAGAAAAACGGAGCGGACTACGCATCATCACAGATTATACAGCCCTGATCCTACTCGTGCCTATAGCCATCATCCTCATTTCCGGTATTAATATCTTTGTTTATACCATTGCAGACCACCTTGAGGCGTTCGTAGTGTTGGGATGGCTTCTCAAACTGGTTATCAAACTGCTGCCACTTGTAGTGATGACACTCACCTTCACTGCCATGTATGTGTTCATACCTAATACCAAGGTGCATGTGCGTGCTGCCATAGGTCCGGCATTCATAGCATCGGTGTGTATGCTCGCCTTGCAGTTCTTCTATATACACTGCCAGATTTTCCTTACCAGTTACAATGCCATATACGGCTCTTTCGCCGCACTGCCTCTGTTCATGTTATGGGTAATGGTATCATGGTATATATGTCTGTTCTGCGGTGAGCTGTGCTACACCAACCAGAATATGGAATACTATGCTTTCCTGATACGCACCGAGGACGTGAGCCACAACGACATACTGCTTATGTGTACCGTATTGCTGAATGTGATATGCAAACGCTTTGCACAAGGTAAGAAGCCACTCACAGCCCTCCAACTGAAACAAGAGACTGATATCCCAATACGTATCACCACCGATCTGCTCTACAGACTGAAGGAGGCAAACCTCGTGTCAGAGAACAGCGGCACTGACGGAAGCGACCATGAGCCAACCTATCAACCGGCACAGGATATAGCCAATATAACGGCAGGTAAGCTGGTTGAGGTTATAGAGAGTCAACCACGAAGCAGGCATCGCCGCCTAAATAAGAAAATCCGTGAGCACATACCATCTGAAACCCTAAGCCGTATCAACACCCTACGCCAGCAATATATCAAGGACTTGAAGGGTGTGAGGTTGTGAGGTATCTCAACGGGAACTATTTTCAACGGGAACTATTTTCAACGGGAACGTTAACGGGAACGGGAACTAATTCCAAGGTTATGAGGTTATGAGGTTGTAAGGTTGTAAGGTTGTAAGGTTATGAGGTTGTGAGGTTATGAGGTTGTAAGGTTATGAGGTTGTAAGGTTATGAACCCCCTCCTCCTTTAGGAGAGGGGTCGGGGGAGAGGCTGAAGAAATGGGGTGTTTGGTTGGTGGCGGCATCAGCCGTCACAATAATCTAACAGGGGGATTGCCAATGGCAATCCCCCTGTATTATATTTCTAAGCTTTCTATACCTCATGAGCCATTCACCGGCTCCGGGATTCTCTGTTTTAGAAGTTGTAGTACAGACCGAATACGATGTTACGACCATCAACATCTACACCCCAATCGTCTGTCTTAACCTTAGTGTCGTTGTCTTTAAGATGCTCCCAACCGATGAAACCGATGTGAGAAACAAAACTGAGATGATTGCTCAGATTAACAGCCACACCTGGTTTGAAACCAACATACAGACCATCAATGTCACTGTCATCACCATATACATGCTTGTAGCCGATACCACCGTCAACAAACACATTAACATACTGGCTCTTAACGAAAGTGTAACGAGCGTACGGGTTAACTTCCACAGTTTTCAATCCACCCTTGTTGGAGCCTTCCCAACCGAAAGCAACACCGGCTGCGATCTTATCATTGAAGTTATATCCAACCTCCGGAACGAACTTATAGCTTGTCACATCCTTGCTGTCAGCACCCTTAACCTTTACTGTTGTGGTTGAGATACCCATACCGCCACCTACATATACCTGTGCACTTGCAGTCATAGCGAATACAACAGAAACCAAAGTCATTAAAATCTTTTTCATAATCGTAATTTTTTAAATTAATAATGTTACCTGAAAATTTTTAAAATACTTGTTTTATCATTTTGCAATTATCTGATTGCAGGTGCAAAGTTAAAACATATTTTAATACACACCAAATTTTTTTAAAAAAATTTTAGTTAAAATAGCGTATTTTTTACGTAAATCAAGAAATCGCAACAAAATAGTGTTAAAATTAGCAAATTGCTTTTGATTGTACAAATCACAATTATTAGGTATTGTATACTATTAGAAAAGGATGTAACTTTGCATCGTGAAAATAGAATGTTTACAATCACGTAGTTTGATAAACTATTATCTTGTTCGCTAATAATAAAATTCATAATGTTTTTGTATAAAACCATCAGCGGTTGTCGTGAGACAGCCGCTGATGGTTTTTATAATGGAACAAAAAAATCCCGCATCAGGGCAGATGCGGGATTTTATAGTCAAGAAATAACTGATTACTTCTTTGAGTTGTCGTTGAATGTAGCAACGCGGTTGAACTCGAGCTCCTCAAAGAGCTTGTCTGTTGCACCGTTACCAACAGCTGTCAGACGGCTGGCGTCAATACCATACTTCTTGACAAGAGCGGTCTTAACGGCCTGAGCGCGCTCGTTAGACAGACGGTCGTTGATATCCTTCGGACCCTCGATAGAAGCGTAACCGCAAATCTCTACCTGAGCCTCTGGGTGATTCTTCATGTAGTTGGCGATGAGCTCAACAGGAGCATACTGAGCCTTCTCAATGGTAGAAGAGTTCTTCTTGAAGAGAACCATTGGCTGAAGGTTTGTAGCAGTTGTCTTAACCTTCGGGCACTCTGGGCACTTGCGTGCGTTGCATGCGTCGAGGGCTGCCTGCAGCTCGCGGATCTTAGCGTCCTTCTCAGCGATGATGCGATCCTTAGCTGCCAGCTGGTTGCGGAGGTCGTTGATCTGAGCGTTGAGGGCGTCGATCTCAGCTTGGTCACGAGGAACAACGATTGTGAAGTTGTGTGTGCCATTGCTGTTCTTGAACTTGTAAACAACACCAGCGTTCAGCTGAACCCAGCTGTTGTGGAGATCATAAGCGGGCTGATAGTCGTTAGAAGCCATGCCATAGCCATACTCCTGCTTCTCTTCTTCATAGTACTTAGAACCAGCCTGACCAAGGAAGAGCCAGTTGATAGAAGGCTCAATGTAGATCTGGAACTGCTTCTCTGAACCGAAGTTGAAAGCGAAGTCAAGAGCAGCCTTTGAAGACATACGGTTCTTCGGTACCAGTGGAAATTTCTTCTGATTCTTGTTGAAGAAGTGATTCCATCCAAGTCCATAGATTGCGCTTACCTCAAAAGTACGCGGCTCGCCAGGATACTTGCCGAAGAGGTTGCTCAGGTTAACAGTACCGAGCAATGATGCGTTCACGTCACGGATAGCTGTTCCTGTTGATGTCCAAGGTTTGTTGGAGAGGTATGCGTTACCCTCAATAGCCAAACCGAATACCGGAGTGAAATAACGACCGATGCGAACACCGAAGTTAGGATCGAGGTCGCGCATCCAACTGTGACCAGTTGTCTTTGTAGCCACACCACCGTTAACACCTACATAGATGTTGTCGAAAATCTGGCTCTCTGCTACAGTCTGAGCTGAAACAGATGCGGTTACTGCGAAAGCAGCAAACAATAAAACTAACTTTTTCATGTCTCTCTTATAATTAAAATGTTAAAAAAAGATATTACTATTTGTCATTCGGGTGCAAAGTAATGAAAAAATATTGTTATCTCCAAATTTTTTTTAAAAAAAAATCACATTTAGGGGCTTTTTTTTGACTTTTTTTATCAAAAATCAATATTAACCCTCCGAAAAAGCCCATTTACACGTAATTTTGGCATTTTAAATTTTTTTCACACTATCTAAAAAAAACAAATGCCCGGCAGTTTCACTGCCAGGCACAATAATATTATAATACCTTATTATATTATTAATTATTTTCGGGACGCAGCTGACGTACTGTGGCGCCTGCCTGCCACATCTCGCTCTCACGCATGGCGCGCAGCTCCTCGTTAAGTTTCTCACGATAGTCTGGCTGTGAGTTCTTATCGATAGAGATCTGTGCCTCATTACCAGACTGCACTGAGAGATACAGCCACTCCATAACAGGCTTGATAGCGTCACGGAAACGTGGTGCCCAGTCAAGTGCTCCACGCTGTGCTGTGGTAGAGCAGTTGGCGTACATCCAGTCCATGCCGTTCTGACCAAAGAGCGGGCCAAGGCTCTGTGTGAGCTCCTCAACAGTCTCGTTGAAAGCCTCTGATGGTGAATGACCATGGGCGCGGAGCACCTCATACTGTGCCTCAAGGAGACCCTCTATAGCACCCATCAGCGAGCCACGCTCACCTGTCAGGTCGCTTGTTGCCTCACGCTGGAATGTTGTCTTAAAGAGATAACCAGCACCGATACCAATACCAAATGCTATGGTGCGCTCCTCTGCCTTACCTGTGGCATCCTGATAAACGGCGTATGAGCAGTTTAAGCCACGACCCTCAAGGAACATGGTGCGCAGTGATGTGCCAGAGCCTTTAGGAGCCACGAGGATAACGTCAACATCCTCTGGTGGTACCACACCTGTACGGTCGCTCCAGTTGATGGCGAAACCATGAGAATAATACAGGGCCTTACCTGGAGTAAGGTATTTCTTGATCTTAGGCCATACGGCTATCTGACCTGCGTCGGAGAGCAGCATACATACGATAGTACCTTTCTCAGCAGCCTCCTCTATAGAGAAGAGTGTCTTGCCCGGTACCCATCCGTCAGCAACAGCCTTGTCGTATGTCTTGCCCTCGCGCTGTCCTACAATAACGTTAAAACCATTGTCACGCAGGTTACAAGCCTGACCAGGACCCTGAATACCATAACCGATAACGGCTATTGTCTCGTCCTTCAACACCTCACGGGCTTTCTCCAATGAGAACTCCTTACTTGTGATGACCGTCTCCAGTACACCACCAAAATTCATTTCTGCCATGTTATAATATTTAAATTATAGTTTTTGAGTTTACAAATATTGCGCAAAATTAGGCATAATGTTACAAATAACAAAATTTCAGCCCTTTTCTTTTACATATTTAACCATAATGCGGCAAACCTCGGCTTCTGTAGCATCGTCAGGCGACTGTTTTGTCATCCTGAAGTAAATAGTCTGTCCAGCCTCATCAGGCAATGAGTAGATCTTCAGTGTGTCACCATTATGAGCCTCTGCCACGTAAGCCACCTCCATTCTCTGGATCATATACTGGGCATACCACTCCATTGGGAGTGTGTCAAGTACATGCTGGATATACTTGGCGGAATTGACATGACCATTCACATCGATATCGCTATAGCGTGCCATAACAGTAGCCACCAGCTCTCCATCACCCATCTGTACCCTTGACGGACGGTCAATGGGGCATTCCTTCTCCTTGTCAGTATATTGCTGTATCAGTCCGTCATGTACGGCAAGGATGTCTGTTGGCTGACGTGTCTCTGTATCTATCATCGCCCATATACTGCGTGCGTAACCGTACACCTTGCCGTCTTCCCCCACCATACGGAAATTACGGTGAGTGAAATACCTCATAGCGCTCTCAACCCATGTCTCTACACTGAATTTCTCATGAGCCAGCGGCATCTCTGCCATCTCTATCGCAAACCTCGATAGCACCCATGTTTTCTGTATAGTATTGAGGTATAGCATACCAAACTGTCTGTCGGTGCTGTGGAAGTCAGCGGCATTTAGCATATAGTTCACCAAGTGGTCATAAAACAGTCGTTTGGAGAAATCGCAATGGAATGTCTCAGCCATAAAGGAGTATGCCCCCACCTTACTAAGCTCTGTCATTGTTGCCCCCTTCCTGTTCGCTGAGGTACTTGCTTACTTGCTCTTCTTTGCTTCTTGTCACCGCTATACGTCCCGACCGTGTGTACTGTCTGAGGCAGTCATAGCTGTTAAGATACTTGAAAAGGCTCTGCACTTCCTCTGTCAGTCCAGCCAAGAGTACTGTACTGTATGTTGGGTTTACCTCCATCATACGCGCGTTATGGCGTCTGATTGTTCTTGACACCTCAGGGTTTTTCAGCAGGATATCAGTGGATATCTTAAATAGCGCCACCTCATGTATGAAAATCTCATCATCAAGATAGTAGTTGGCTTTCACCACGTCTATCTTCTTCTCTATCTGACGCGTTATCTTCTCTATCTGCTCCGGGTCGCTGTATGCTGTGATGGTGTATTTATGAATACCCTCCATACTCGACGCCGACACATTAAGGCTCTCGATATTCACCTGTCTGCGTGTGAAGACAGCGGTAATCTGGTTAAGAATACCGGCTATGTTCTCTGAATATACTAATAATGTATATAGTTTCTTCTCCATATATGTTCAAAAATTAAAACTCAAGCAACATCTCGTCAACACCCTTTCCCGGTGGTGTCATAGGTTTCACGTCATCATCTTCCTTGATGACACACTCCATGACGTATGGTCCGGTAGCGGCAAGCATCGTCTCTATAGCCTCCTTCAGGTTCTCACGCTCACTGACGAGGGAGTATGGGATATCATAACCCTTACAAACAAGTTCAAAACATGGGTTGCACATCTTGGTGAATGACCGGCGGCCGTCAAAGAACATATCCTGCCATTGCCTTACATTACCTAAGTAATTATTGTTCATAAGAATCACCTTAACAGGTATGCGGTGCTCCATAATGGTGCCCAACTCTTGTATTGTCATCTGGAAACCGCCGTCACCGGTAAAGAAACATACGGTGCGGTCGGTGGCGAAACAGGCACCCATGGCTGCCGGCAAGCCGAAACCCATGGTTCCCAATCCTCCGCTGGTGACCACAGAGCGTTTCTCTGTGAACTGGAAATAGCGGCTCGCAAACATCTGGTTCTGACCAACATCAGTAACAAGGACCGCATTCTTAGGGGCAGCCTGAGCCACAGCGTTAACCACCTCTCCCATAAGCAATGGACCTTGAGTAGGATGTATGGCAGGCTCTATCACCATCTGCTCCTCCTTCTGTTGCAATGGTTTGAAGCTGTCTATCCACTCCTTGTGACTCGCTTTACGCAGCAGTCGTGTGATAGCCGGCAACGACTGTTTACAGTCGGCTATCACAGCCACATCAGACTTGATATTCTTATTGATCTCCGACGGGTCAATGTCAAGGTGTATGATCTTTGCCTGTTTGGCGTATTTGGTTACGTCACCCGTCACACGGTCGCTGAAGCGCATACCGATGGCAATCATCACGTCACACTCCTGCTCCTTGACGTTAGGAGCCAGGCTACCCTGCATACCCAGCATACCAATATCCAATGGATGTGCTGACGGTAAAGCGGAGAGTCCCAAGAGGGTCTTTCCGGCTGGTATGTCTGCTTTCTCTAAAAACTCCAACAGTTCACTGTGAGCATTACCGAGCTCCACACCCTGTCCCACAAGTGCGAGCGGACGCTTGGCGTTGTTAATCAGTTCTGCCGCCTTCTCCACCTGTCCGTTGTCAAGTTTGGGATATGGGCGATATGACCTGACTCTGTTTACCACCACAGGGGTCCACTCTGTGGTTTGCACCTGTGCGTTCTTCGGGAAGTCAAGCACCACAGGACCAGGTCTGCCGGAACGTGCAATATAGAACGCCCTGCTGACAGCCCATGCCACATCCTCCGGACGCCTTATCTGATAGCTCCACTTGGATATCGGCTGTGCAACACCCACGAGGTCAACCTCCTGAAAGGCGTCTGTACCGAGAGCACCGACACCCACCTGACCACAGATTACTACAATAGGCGTAGAGTCCATCATAGCGTCAGCCACACCGGTAAGGGTATTTGTTGCTCCCGGACCACTGGTAACGAGACAGACGCCCACCTCACCACTCACGCGGGCATAGCCCTGTGCGGCGTGTGTTGCAGCCTGCTCATGCCTGACGAGAATATGCTCAAAGGCCTTTTTCTCACCTTGGGTATAGTCATACAATGTGTCATATACCGGCATGATAGCGCCACCGGGATAACCGAAGATGGTCTTCACCCCCTCTTCTTTCAGCGATCTCATCAGAGCCTCCGCTCCTGTTATTATCTCACTCATGTGTTATGTATTATGTTTTATGTTTTGAGTTTTATGTTTTGCGTTAATTTGTTTTTATCTTGAGTTTTGAGTTTTATGTTTTGCGTTAATTTGCTTTGTATTCTATGTCTTGTGTTATTACTCAAAACTATTCAACATAAAACACAAAACATAAAACACACAACACATTACTTATATCATCCTCACGCCACCCTTATCGGCAGAGCTGACGCTCTGGGCGTAAGCTCTCAGGGCTTTGCTCACCTGACGGTCACGCTGCAGAGGTCGCTGTGGCCTCTGTGCCAGTTCCTCGTCAGTGAGTCGCACGCTTATAGTGCGGTTGGGGATGTCAATATCAATAATGTCACCATCCACAATCTTACCGATGTTACCACCAGAGGCAGCCTCCGGCGACACATGGCCGATACTCAGTCCGCTGGTACCTCCGGAGAATCGTCCGTCGGTGAGCAACGCACACTGTTTGCCCAAGTGCATACTCTTTATATAAGATGTGGGATAGAGCATCTCCTGCATTCCAGGTCCTCCCTTCGGACCCTCGTGAGTGATAACGAGACAGTCGCCCGCTTTCTCCTTACCTCCGAGGATGCCCTCGCAGGCATCCTCCTGAGAATCGAAGACCACTGCCGGTCCGGAGAATTTCCACAGTTCCTCATCCACCCCGGCAGTCTTTACCACACAGCCGTCTATAGCGAGGTTTCCAAACAGCACAGCCAGTCCGCCATCCTTGGTATATGCGTGCTCTATATCCCTTATGCATCCGTCAGCGCGGTCGGTGTCAAGGCTCTCCCAGCGTGTGTCCTGTGAGCCCATCTGTGTTGAGAATCGTCCTGCTGGAGCGCTGTGGTATATCCTGTCAGCCTCATCATCTATAGCCTCCTTGGTGATGTCGTATTTACTCATGGCGTCTCCCGTTGTCAGTCCGTCCACCCTTACGGTGTCACGGTTGATCAGTCCCGCCTTATTGAGCTCATTCATGATACCCAATATACCACCAGCCCTGTTGCACTCCTGCACACTGTATTTCTGTGTGTTGGGTGACAGTTTACACAGACACGGAACCTTACGGCTCAGCGCATCAATGTCACTCATCTTAAAGTCCACACCACCCTCTTGCGCTATGGCGAGTAAATGAAGTATAGTGTTTGTTGAACCACCCATTGCGATATCCAATGTCATGGCGTTGAGGAATGCCTCTCGTGTTGCTATGCTACGCGGCAAGACGCTCTCATCGCCATCCTCATAATACCTCATGGCATTCTCCACGATCTGCCTTGCTGCATCACGGAAGAGCTGTGTGCGGTTAACGTGTGTTGCCAGTATGGTACCGTTTCCGGGCAATGCCATACCGATAGCCTCGGTAAGAGAGTTCATGGAGTTGGCGGTGAACATACCGGAGCAGCATCCGCACCCCGGGCATGCCATTCTCTCAAGCTGGTCAACATCCTCATCGCTGACACTTGGGTCTGCACCCTTCACCATAGCGGTTATAAGGTCGGCATTCTCTCCGTGCCATCTTCCGGCCTCCATAGGACCACCGCTACAGAATACTGTAGGTATGTTTAGGCGCATAGATGCCATAAGCATTCCCGGAGTTATCTTGTCACAGTTGGATATACATATCATGGCGTCCGCCTTATGAGCGTTGACCATATATTCCACGCTGTCGGCAATGATGTCACGGCTGGGCAGTGAGTAGAGCATGCCATCGTGTCCCATGGCGATACCGTCATCTATGGCAATGGTGTTAAACTCAGCGGCATAACAGCCCATCTTCTCTATCTCCTCTCTCACGATCTGTCCAATCTCGTGCAGGTGAGTATGTCCCGGCACAAACTGTGTGAAAGAGTTGACAATAGCTATTATCGGTTTACCAAACTGTTCTTTCTTCATGCCAGTGGCGACCCATAATGCCCTGGCTCCGGCCATCTTACGCCCTTCTGTGCATACAGCACTCCTTAATGGATGTTTCATGTTATGTGTTTTATGTTTTGCGTTAAATAGTTTTGTGTCATAATTCCAAAACTAATCAATCGTAAATAGTAAATCGTAAATAGTAAATTGTAATCAGAATTCTGCATTCTTTGGTGTGCGTGGGAATGGTATCACGTCACGTATGTTCTGCATACCAGTGACGAAGAGTATAAGACGCTCAAAGCCAAGACCAAATCCGGCGTGAGGACAAGATCCGAACCTGCGAGTGTCTAAATACCACCACAGCTTTTCTGTTTCCATGTCACGGCGACTTATCTCCGCCATCAGTTTGTCATAGCTCTCCTCACGCACGCTACCACCTATTATCTCGCCTATCTGCGGGAACAGTACATCGGTACCCTGCATTGTAGGACCCGGAGCCACACAGCCCTTGTAACCTACAGACTCCTCACCCTTCTGCTCATTCTGCTTCATATAGAACGCCTTGATACTGGTGGGATAGTCGGTCATAATCACCGGTTTCTTGAAATGCTCCTCCACGAGGTAGCGCTCATGCTCTGACGCGAGGTCATCGCCCCAGTTGCATGGGAACTCAAACTTCTTACCATTTTTTATAGCCTCTTGCAGTATCTCAATACCCTTGGTGTAGGGCAGTCGCACGAAGTCATCCTTAAGCACACCCTCTAATCGTGCGATAAGCGTCTTGTCAACCATCTTGTTAAGGAAATCTAAGTCATCCTTACAGTTATCGAGAGCCCATCGCACACAATATCTGATAAAGTCCTCCTCAAGGTCCATCAGCTCCTCCTGGTCGATGAATGCCACTTCCGGCTCAATCATCCAGAACTCCGCGAGATGGCGCGGAGTATTGGAGTTCTCAGCACGGAAGGTAGGTCCGAAGGTGTAGATAGCGCCTAACGCCGTTGCTCCCAACTCACCCTCGAGCTGTCCTGACACGGTTAGTGATGTCTGCTGACCAAAGAAGTCATCATCATACTCTATCTTTCCATGCTCGTCTTTCTTGAGGTTGTAAAGGTTCTTTGTTGTCACCTGAAACATATTTCCTGCTCCCTCGCAGTCGCTGGCTGTGATGATAGGTGAATGGAAATAGAAGAAGCCATGGTCATGGAAATACTTATGTATCGCTATAGCCATGTTATGACGTATGCGCATCACAGCACCGAAGGTGTTGGTACGCAGGCGCAGGTGGGCATTCTTACGCATCACCTCAAAGCTCTGCCCTTTCTTCTGCATGGGGTAGTCATTGCCACAGAGACCGTAAATCTCAATCTCATGGCACTGTATCTCAGAAGCCTGACCGGCACCCTGGCTCTCCACCAGCTCGCCCACCACGCTGATACATGCACCCGTGGTAATCTGCTTCAGCTGTTCCTCCGCAAATTTCTGCGGATCAACAACAATCTGGATATTCTTTATCGTTGAACCATCATTAAGGGCAATGAAGTCAACCACCTTACTGCTGCGGTGTGTCCTCACCCATCCCTTAACGTTAACAACACTTCCGAAGTCCCTCGACTCCAACAGCTCAACTATTCTTGTTCTCTTAATCTTATCCATATATCATTAAAATGTTAGTTTAATGTTTAAAGTTTAGAGTGAATTTGATTTACTCCCCACCCCTGCCCCTCCCCTGAGTTTGGAGGGGAGTGCCATGCGGCGTGGAGTTCCCGTTCCCGTTAACGTTCCCGTTAAAATTACTCAAACGCTCCCATACGCAGCATGCTGACCTCTTTTTCCGTCAGGAAACGCCAGTCGCCACGACGTACGTTTTTCTTTGTCAGCCCTGCGAACTGCACACGGTCAAGACGCATGACCCTATATCCCAGACTCTCAAAGATACGTCTGACGATACGATTCTTACCACTGTGGATCTCTATGCCCACCTGTGTCTTGTCCTGTTCGTTGGCATATTCTATAGCATCAGCGTGTATCTCACCATCAGAGAGTGTTATGCCGTCACGTATCTGCTGCATGTCGTGAGCAGTCACCTCTTTGTCAAGAATAACGTGATACACTTTCTTTTTCATGAATTTCGGGTGTGTGAGCTTACTTGCTAACTCACCGTCGTTGGTGAGCAGCAACACGCCTGTGGTGTTACGGTCAAGTCTGCCTACAGGATAGATACGTTCCGGACACGCGCCTTTCACGAGATCCATCACTGTCTTGCGGTTCTGCGGATCATCACTGGTCGTCACGGTGTCCTTGGGTTTGTTAAGCAACACATACACCTTCTTCTCTAATGATACTGGACGGTCGTGGAACACCACCTCATCGGTACGCATCACTTTGGTGCCGAGTTCTGTCACCACCTCACCGTTCACTGTCACGAGCCCGGACTGTATAAAGTCATCTGCCTCCCTTCGGCTGCAAACACCTGCGTTGGCAAGGTATTTGTTGAGCCTTATCGGCTGTGTGGGGTCTATATGCTCCTCACTGTATTCTATGCGCTTCTTAAGGCTGTATTTCGCATTGGGATCATAACCCTGACGCTTCTGGTAACCACCCTGACGGGCCTGATAGCCACCCTGACGAGTCTGACGGGACTGATAACCACCCTCACCATCCTGATTGTAACGGGACTGGTAACCCTGACGGGGCTGGTAACCGCCCTGACGGGACTGATAGCCTCCCTGACGAGACTGATAACCATTCTCACCATCCTGATTATAACGGGGCTGATAACCCTGACGAGGCTGGTAACCACCCTGACGGGGCAGACGAGGCTGATAACCACCCTCACCATCCTGATTATAACGGGGCTGATAGCCCTGGCGGGGTTGATAACCACCCTGATGAGACTGGTAGCCAGCCTGACGGGACTGATAACCGTTCTCACCATCCTGATTATATCGTGGCTGATAGTTGCTGCGACGCTGATAGCTTGCCCGTGGCTGATAACCACCCTGACGGGGCTGGTAACCGCTCTCCTGATAACTTGTGCGGTGTGGCCCACTCTGTAGTGATGCCCCAAAGCCCTCCGGGCGGAAGCCCCCCTCAGACTCACGTCCTGTGGAGCTGTTATAAACTTTCTGCGAACCGTATGGTTTGGATGTATGAATTCTTGGTCGTTGAATTCTTGGTCTTCCCTCACCATTGCTGTTATTCACTTTCTGCTCTGACTGCTGATAGCCTTCACGGTTACCATTAGCGTTCTCCGCTGACAGTCCTTCCATGTTTTTTTCTAATTCTTCTGACATTATTATAATTATTAATTAGTTGACAAGTTGGATTAGTTGACAAGTTGACAAGTTATTTGTTATTGATATTGTTCCCGTTCCCGTTATAATTACTCAAATGAAGATAGCTTCAGTTGAGTAATTATAATCCCGTGTAGGTTGCAGGACTGATGGCTCTCAGTTCCGCCTTCACGGCTTCGCTCACCTGCAGTTGCTCAATGAAGTCGCGCATCGTCTGCGCGTCCATCTTCTTATTGGTGCGGGTCAGTGCCTTCAGCGCCTCGTATGGATTAGGATAAGCCTCGCGGCGCAATATTGTCTGTATGGCCTCTGCCACCACAGCCCAGTTGTCCTCAAGGTCACGGGCAAGTTTCTCCTCGTTGAGAATGAGTTTGCGGAGTCCTTTCAGCGTTGACTGTATAGCTATCACCGTGTGTCCGAAGGGCACGCCGATATTCCTCAGCACCGTAGAGTCGGTGAGGTCACGCTGAAGACGGCTGATGGGCAATTTCTGTGCCAAGAATTGCAGTAACGCATTAGCCAGACCGAGATTTCCCTCGCTATTCTCAAAGTCTATGGGGTTCACCTTATGCGGCATGGCACTTGAGCCCACCTCTCCGGCTTTTATTTTCTGCTTAAAATACTCCATGGATATATACATCCAGAAGTCACGGTCCAGGTCGATGATGATTGTATCGATGCGTCTCAGTGCATCAAAGACGGCAGCAAGGCAGTCGTAGTTGGAGATCTGTGTGGTGTACTGCTCGCGCCTGAGTCCCAGTTTCTCACTCACAAACCTGTTACCGAAGTCTTTCCAGTCTATATCCGGATACGCCACATGATGAGCGTTATAGTTACCTGTTGCCCCTCCGAACTTAGCCGTCAGAGTAATACGTTTCAGTTCCTGCAACTGCTCGTCTAACCTGTATTTGAACACCATCACCTCTTTGCCGAGTCGTGTTGGCGATGCCGGCTGTCCATGGGTCTTTGCGAGCATCGGTATGTCTTTCCACTGCTCCGCATACTCACCCAAGAGTGTTGTCAGCTCCTCGATGTTGGGTATCATCACCTCATTGATGGCATCCTTCACAGACAGTGGCACACTGGTATTGTTGATGTCCTGCGATGTTAGTCCGAAATGCACAAACTCCTTATAAGCGTCCAATCCGCCTATAGCATCCATCTTTTCCTTGATGAAATACTCCACCGCCTTCACATCGTGGTTTGTTGTCTGCTCGATGGTCTTCACCCTCTCTGCATCTTCCACGGTGAAGTCACGGTACATATCCCTCAATGTTTCAAAGAGGTTATGAGGGAATGTAGCCAACTGAGGCAGTGGCATCTCGCAAAGTGCAATGAAATACTCTATTTCCACCCTTACGCGGTAGCGTATGAGGGCATACTCAGAGAAATAACCGGCAAGGCTCTGCGCCTTACCTCTGTAGCGGCCATCCACAGGAGAGATGGCGGTTAATTTGTTTAGTTCCATTGTTGTTATTGCAATAATCTTTCTACGTAGTCTTATCCCTTGTCCTCACGACAGGTTCACTAATACGGCTGCAAAATTAATACATTTTTTATAATTATATCAATTATCACCCTATATTTTTAACAAAAAGTGGCTAAAATAATGTTCTTCGATACATATTAATACAAAATAAATAGGAATACAATACAAAAAGAGACAAAAAAACGCCCTGCAACCCCGAAAGGTCACAGGGCTACACCCCTGTGGGCGTTGACGGATTCGAACCGCCGACCCTCTGCTTGTAAGGCAGATGCTCTAAACCAGCTGAGCTAAACGCCCTTTTGTTTCCAAAAGCGGTGCAAAGGTACACACTATTTTTCAATCCACCAAATTTTTCGCCAACTTTTTTCAAAAAACACAAAAAACAGTAATCGCCTGAGGTTCGGTTGACCTCAGGCGATTGCCATTACCACTCTTCTTCCCAGTCACTCCATATCTTGGTGCCACGGGCGCCTTGCTGACCATATTCGTCATCACCACCCAATGTGTAGTCACTGGTATCATTATAAGGATGGCTCGTATTTACCTCCTCTGGTGCGGACCATATATCCTTACCCATCAGTCCGTGGGAAGGTACTGTAATCATCAAACTCTCTGGTGCAATATATAATTTCTTAGTTTTCATAATCATCCTCCTTTCCATCATTTAACAACCACTTTTCTACCTTTATATATATACACACCGCGTTGAGAGGGTTTCTCCTTCAGTCTCACTCCATGTAGCGTGTACCACCCGTCGTCATCGATGTTAAACCTCTGACCGCCGTTAGCTCCGTTAACATCAATCGTCTCAATATCGGTATCGATACCAGGTTCCTCATCCATGAATTGTATGATAACCGGCTTTGATGTCAGTGCGCCACCCGGTGTATAGATATAGTATATCCTGTTGTGCAGTATATACGTATTGGAGTTATATGTTGCCGATGGTGTCACGCCATCCGGCAGGGTGTTGTTATTGAAGAAGAATCCGATGTTCCCCTTATTAGACTTCGTGAACACATACACCATCTGGTTCTGTTCGGCATTCAAGCCTGTCACATAATCAGTGAGGTAAGATCCGTGTAGGTTGTTCTGGCCATTGGTGGCATCCTCATGCTTTCCCTTCATCGCGTCAGGTATAGCGGTAGGAGCGTTGTTTGGCAGAGTAACGGGGAAGCTGTTATCGATGTCGTTGAAACCGTCATCGTTTCCAATCTTCGACTTCTCATATTTCACAACCACAGGTACTCCTCCCGGCACGAAGCGGTTGTCAAGTTCCTGATAGTCGCTGTAGCCTTCGCCATCGTAATACCAGTCAACAGAGTAACACCTCAGACGATAGTCATCCTCCTCCTTTCTATTCTCCTCACGTCCGATATAAGCCTTCGCACCCTCCGGCAGAAGGATGTCATAAGGCACATAGAAGGAGGTGTAATAGTAATCATTATCCTCAAATGCCGTACCATTGGCGAATGAGCAGCTCTTACGATATGGCAGTTCGTTTTCATTGGCACTGCCCACCTTCTGCAGGTAGAAGGAAGTATTGAAAGCATTCCACGGGTGTCCGAAGCACTGGTCGCTGGAGATCTCCGTTGATGTGGCAGAGCAATTGATGTAAGCCCTACTGTCATTGTTGCTTATCTTCAGCTGCATGATACCGGCGCCCAGATTCTCGTAACATGTCTTGTAGCCCACGCCGTCAGTCAGTGCGTTGCCGTCAAGGTTGAGTCCCTGAGTGCGAACATAGTAACGCGGGAAGTCTTTATTGGCTTCGTTATCATGCTCCGTCGTACTCTCGAACCAGAAGATGCTGGCGGGGTCGTACTCGGCGTCTGTCTGCGCGTCCATCTTAAGGTTGCTCGTGAAGCCGTTGTGGGCGGTCTTCTCCTGTGCGTCAAGGTAGCCGCGTACGTAGGTGTGTGCAGAGGCAGTCTCCTTGTTGCGTGGTACCATGCGGTAGTAGCCCTGAGTCATGAGTACCATATTCTCATCAGGATCATCGATGAGCGTGCGGATAGCGCTCTTCTGAGCATCGGTGAGCGTGCCTGCGGCAGCGGCCGAGCGCAGCTCAGAAGTGGTCTTGTCGTACTTAAGACTACCCACAAAGCCAGCATACTTCACATATTCTGCCAACGTTGCTGTCGATTGAATCTCTAATCGGAAGTTGGCGGCGCTATTGGTAGTCAGGACTTTCTGCGTATGCGCTGTCGTCGGAATGATGGCAGCCGAGCCGTTGTAGTTGTGACCTACGTAACTCATCTCATCACTCGTCTCGTCTTTCAGGCTGCTCGTATAGATAGGATGCATCCAGAAGTTCTCGCTGTACTGTCCTGGCATCATCTCGTAGATGCAGTTGTCGTTGCCAGCCTGCTGTTCTATCTGATAGCCCTCGTTGTTGTTGTCCAATGTATTGGTAACGGAGATATACTCATCGTAGCGCTGGTCGGGGTCGTAGTGGTTGAGCATCTTAAATCCGTACGGGTCGCCGATGACGCACCACTCGAAGTTGCTCAGATAGAGCTGATCCTCAACGAGTGCCGTGCTGACACGCAACTTCGGCGATGAGTCGCGATATACCATCTTACCAAGTTCGCCGTTAGGCTTGTGATTGTTCACGAGGTAATACCAGTATTTGCCTGTGCGGTCGGTGGTTCCAGAACTCCACTTAAACGGTGCATTAGTCTCGTAGTCGTAGGTGACGTGAACGTAGAGGAACTCGTCCTTATGAGCATTGTAATAATCCACCATCGTCTGGTTCACCACAGCCACCTCTGTTGCTCCTGATAGTACTTCAGTAGCATCAGCATCCCACTTAAAGGTATAGTCGCAGAATGCTCGTTTCCAAGACGTAGGCAATACAGCATCGAGTTCCTTATTTAACTTCTGGAACGTCTGAATCTGGATGGTCTCCGTATGTCCGTCTGAGGCATTGGCATCCAGCGTAGTGTTGTTGTCGCTGTCATACTTGCGCAACGTCTTGTTGGAGTAGTGCAGCACGAAAGCAATCTTCACCACGCCATAGGTGTTGCTGAACTCAGCAGCCGTTCCATCCGCAGTGTTGTAGTTCTGCAGTTGTGCCGAAGCGTTCAGGTATGTGTTGGTGGCCGCATCATAAATGGCACAGAGGTCGCCAGAATAGTCATCAAGCAGTGTGAATGTTGTGCCCGTAGCAGACAACGACGTCTGACTGCCGTCAGATGTCAGCCAACTGCCAGTTGCCTTATTATAGAATTGTACGCTATACGGATTTCCTACCAATGCCCAACGACAGTATTCGTAATTGGCCTGATCGCGTACTTCACTGACATTATTATTATAGCTCTTATTCGTCAGTGTTGAGTTTGCGTTGTCATAATATAGACACTTTGCTACACCTGGGTAGTTGATCTCATACCAGTACCTCTGTGCCGTCTCGTTAGTCGGTGTTGCATCGAGGAAGTCCGGTGCTCCACTGTCAAGAGTGTACTTAGCGTAGATGGTGTATGGGGCGTCGATTGCCACGCCGGCATCGGTAAGTGCCGGTGTCGTGCCTTCAGTGTATTCTGCATTGTCCACAGCATAATAGAACGTGTAGTCGCAGAAGTGGCGTTTCAGCTCTTCCGGCATGTCGCCCGGTCTGACCACCTTGCCTTCATACAGGTTCTTCACCGTCTTCGACACCACATCCGAGCCACTGCCATCAATCACCTGCCAAATGACGTTATACTGCGGGACAACGGGGGTGATCCATGTGTTGGCGTATGCATCAACGCGCATGGTCATGACACCATCTTTCGGATAGACGATACCACCCGTGTAGCGGTCTATGCCCGAATGGATTAGCATGATATTATACTTGCCGCTGCCGTCGTCGCCTGCCTGTTAGGCCTCAACGATTTCAAACGTGTTGTAGTGATATGTTGAAACGTCGTTGGTCACATGGAGATAGAGGTTTTGGTTATCAGCCCATCCTGTCGCTTTTGCACCTAATGGATACTGTGCCGTCGGCTCCGTCTCATCCATGCTGACATTGGCAATCTGGAAGTTATAGGGGTCGCCCTTGAACACCCACTGATACCTCTTTGTGGCATCTTGGCGTGCGGCAGTAGCCGTGGTCTGTACCGATTGCTGTACTTGATAGTCAGAAATCCTCGAATAGTGTTGTTTTGTTCCGTCGGTAATATTATACGTGAGCCACGGCTGCAAGAACATTTCCTCGTCAACGGTATATGTTGCATATACTTCTTTTTTCTTCTGCTCCGTGCCACCGCAGACATTGAAACCGCCACTCGGCATCTCACCGCTCAGCGTGGCGGGAGAGCCTGCTGTGTAGGTGTCGTAATAGGTGTAGTCGCAGAAGCCATGTTTCAGGTTAGGCGTGTGATATGTGCCGCGAATCATCTTGTCACCATTGATGACGTGTCCGTCGGTCTCGGGATATGGTACCGAATATTCCTGGGTATCCTTCACTGTCATATTGCTGTCATAAACGGTCAGCGGTACAACAATATACTCTATGCGTTTGAATCCCCATTGGATATTGTCTGAACCGGCATTAAGCCTTGTATTACCAATTCCCACGTTGTATCCGTTTATCTTTGGATAGAATAGTCTGAAGGCATCGGCAGTCCTATCCACTCTATCACTGAGAGTCTGATTTTCGTCAGTCCAGTCCACCGCCGGCAGGCACCAGCTCAGAGCATCACCCGCCGTAGCCGTGAAGTCAACGTTCTGGTTGTTGGCTATCGTTGCCCCTTCTGCCAGCTTGAGATATTTACCTACCCTGTTGTAGAGGGCAAAGTTGTAGGGATTGCCTACAAATGCCCAATGGCTGTTCTTGTTGTCAACATACTCTCCAACACCTACCTTAGTATCGGCATTGGGTGTATATTCTCCACCAGTTATCATGGTTCCGCCGTCTGGAGTATAGGTGGTGTACCCATTGTTTGTAGCACGGTTGGCGAAGACATAGTACTGGTACTTTGTGGTGTCAGTACCTTGACTGAACACAGGTGCGTGTTCGGTGTAGTCCCACTTCACGTAGATGTCCTTGTGGTTGTAGGCATCATATCCCGTTCCGTCATCTGTAGTGATCGACGTTGTAAAGGCATTGTCGGAATAGAAGGTGTATGTACAGTATTGGCGCGGTAGGTCAGTTGTATTGAAGAGATTTGCCCAATTGGCATTGTCCGTCACACCGACGATCTCTGCGGTGAGGGCTGTCTCATTGAGCGACATCGCGTTACCTGCGCTGTCGTAGAGCTTGAAGGTAACCGCCTTGGCATCGGTCTCCTTCACCCAGGTGAGGTTGAGAGCATAGTTACCGTTGGTGCCGGCACCCATGCTCATATTGTTACGACCACCATTCCATCCTAAATACAGATAAGGTGTCTCGCCATTAAGCGAACGCTGCGGACGTATCTGGATGTTGGTGTTACCGCTTACGTTCGTCACCACTTCCCATGTAGTGATGTCGGCAGTGCCGTCATCTATGAAGGCAAAATCGTCATCGACAGCATTCTCCGAAAGACCAAGATAGTCGAACATGCCGTGGTAGCGCTCCACAATCTTCAGGTTGTAGGGCGTACCGATGAATGCCCAATGCGCCAACTTGTTGGCGTTCTCGTCTGCAGTAGATGTGGCTGTTGTATTGCTTGTATTGCCAAGGTTTGAAGGCAAATCGGTTGTGGCAGCTTTGAACCACTGATTGCTCGGCCCTACTACCTTTACGGCATACCAGTTAATCTTATTGCTGGCATTGGGCGACGGCATCACCTTCAACGTGTTGGCTGTATTGTCAACGACGCCCCAGCTGCTGGTATCGAGGGTGTATTTCACGAATACCGAGTCCTTCGCCAGCACCTTCGCATCATCAACTGTTCCGCTGACAGCATCACTGAGACTCTTGTCGTAATAGAACGTGTGGTCGCTGGTGTACATACGCTCCAGGATGAACGGCGTGAAACTGTTATCCCAAGTGCATCCGCTCTTGTAGTAGCCCTCCATTGAGCACTCTACCTCGCCGGCGGCATCCACCACATTAATACTGATCTGCGGCAACGTCGTGATGGAAAGTCGGTATTCCGTATTAGATCGGCTGTCGCCTGCGCGCCAGTCGTTGTTATTATCACTTGAATATACAAACTTGCTCTTTGTGCGGTTGTAGAGTACGCAGTCGTCGCCGGAAGCCGACTGGTATAGGATGGCAAACGACGTAGGCGTCTCGGATGTGTATTTGAGATGCCCCATCTGATAGTTACTTCCATCAGTCGATTGATCCATATAGCGGTGGGCACCCTTGTTCAGGAACGTTGCGTTGTAGGGGTCGGCATTCTCGCCCACCTGCCAGGCAAAGGCATTACTGAGGAAGGGCATGGTAGTGAGAGTAAATGATGCAGCGTTGTTATCCTTTTCTTGGTGTTGCCTTGACATCCACCACAGCCTTGCGTATTGGCCATCGCTACTCTCACCATTTCTATACACGGCATGCATATAGTTCTTGTTGCCATAGATAATCCATGCCTTAGTTGCATCGAGGAAGTCGTCGGTGGCCTTGTAGCTCACATAGATCACATCACCTGCAGCGAATGAGGTCTTCGTGCTGGCAGTACGGCTGTTGGTAGCATCTGCTAATGAAGCATGGAAGTAGTATTCTGCAACCATCGGGCTCTTATACTCGCGAGCCACGGCGAAGCCGGCACCGTTATGTGTCAGTGCGCCAAATACATCTGCACCGCTATTGTCTATAATATGATAGGTTATAGGCGTGTAGAGCAGCGTGGTCTGTGCGTGACTTTGGTCGCTGGCAGACTGTGCTTCTGCCTGTTGTGCTAATGCTGTGAAACCCTCTATCACATGGTCTGTGTCGAAGCGCGGCATCAGTCGCATGTTGCCGTTGGCGTCCTGCACTGCAAAGAAGGTGGCGTTGCTGATTTTCAGCGTCTCAGTAGATTCATATCCGGCAGCATCTACGGTTGCCGTGGCATCGGTAAGAGTCACCTTCATTCCCTCCAGAGGATAGGTGGCTGCGTAAGCATAGTTTCCATACTCCTTGGCGTTTGTGGTAAAGTATGTTTCGGTGCTGACATTCTGAATGCGCAGGTTGTAGGGGTCGAAGCCCTGACGGTTGTTGTTGTTGTAATTGGTGTTCGTGGTCGCCTCGTTGAGGAAAGTGCCATGTTCTGCATAGTTGATGTTCTTTCCATTAATATCTACATCATACTTGTAACCCATCTCTTTGTCGATGTCGAAGTTGGGTTTAAGGTACCACTTGTATGTGGCGACAGAT
>JAGDAU010000135.1 GCA_017959365.1 Prevotella sp. | reverse complement strand
GCTGACACCTCATTATACTCACCGCATATCTGACATTTCACTTTGTTGGTCTCACCATTGAATGCGTTGACAGCACCCATCAGCAGGTTCTTGGAGATATTCTCCAAATGACCACGGAACTTAAGCCACGGACCAGCCATTGAGATATGGTCGGTGGTACACTTACCCTGAGTCTTTATCAGCAGCGGCATATCAACGAGGTCTTCTCCGTTCCACGGTTTGAAAGGCTCGAGCCTCTGCAGGCGCTCTGACTGAGGATTGATGACAACCTCAACGTTAGCATTAGCGTCATCAGGGGCTATGAAACCTGCATCCTCAACAGCGAAGCCCTTCGGTGGGAATACCTCTCCCGTCGGCTCGTCAAGCATCACCTCCTTGCCGTCACGTGTAAGGAGGGTGTCCTTAGCGGGATTGAAATCAAGGCGTCCGGCAATAGCCAGAGCCGTTGTCATCTCCGGTGACCCGATGAAGGCGAATGTGTTAGGATTGCCGTCTGCACGCTTACGGAAATTCCTATTGAAAGATGTCACGATGGCATTCTTTTTCTCAGGGTTGTCTGTGTGACGGTTCCACTGTCCGATACATGGTCCGCAGGCGTTGGTCATGATGATAGCGCCTATCTTCTTGAAATCGTCAAGGATGCCGTCACGCTCTGCTGTATAGCGTATCTGCTCAGAGCCCGGGTTGATAATCAGCTGTGCCTTAACCTCGATATTCTTCTCAGCAGCCTGACGGGCCACGCTTGCAGCACGGCACAGATCCTCATAACTGGAGTTGGTGCATGATCCCACCAGGCCAACCTCAACCACCATCGGATAGTCGTTAGCCGGACCCTTTGTCTTCATCTCGCTGATTGGAGTGTCAGCGTCGGGTGTAAACGGACCACTGAGGTGCGGCTCTATCTCAGAGAGGTTGATGTCGATAATCCTGTCATAGTATTTCTCCGGGTCAGCATACACCTCATCGTCAGCCCTAAGGTTAGCGGCATTCTTGAGAGCCATGTCAGCCACCTCATCACGTCCTGTCTGGCGCAGGTATGCCTCCGTGTTATCATCAAATGCGAAGAGAGAGCATGTAGCACCCAGTTCAGCACCCATATTACAGATTGTAGCACGTCCTGTGGCGGAGATTGTCTTGGCTCCCTCACCAAAATACTCAAAGATAGAGTTGGTGCCGCCCTTTACTGTCAACATTCCAAGCAGTTTGAGGATCACATCCTTCGGTGCAGCCCATCCGTTTAGTCTGCCACTAAGTCTGACACCTATAATCTTCGGCATCTTCAGTTCCCAAGGCATGGCTGTCAGCACATCCACAGCGTCTGCTCCGCCTACACCCACAGCCACCATACCTAATCCTCCGGCGTTTGGTGTGTGGGAGTCAGTGCCCACCATCATACCACCTGGGAAAGCATAGTTCTCGAGCACCACCTGATGGATGATTCCGGAGCCTGGCTTCCAGAAACCGATATGATATTTCTCCGAAACAGACTTCAGGAAGTCATACACCTCCTTATTTGTCTGCATAGCAGCTGGCAGGTCTTTCTCAACACCCACGTCAGCGCGTATCAGATGGTCACAGTGAGCAGATGCCGGCACCGCTACACGATCCTTGCCGGCGTTCATAAACTGCAAGAGAGCCATCTGGGCTGTAGCGTCCTGCATAGCCACTCTGTCTGGTCTGAAGTTTACATAATCCTTACCACGCTCAAAGGCCTTCATCTCCTTTTGGTCAAACAGGTGTGTGAACAGCACTTTCTCAGCGTAGGTCAGTGGTGATTGCATCACTTTGCGGGCTGCCTCTATCCTCTCGGAATAGGTAGCATAAAAAGCCCTTAGCATTTCGATATCTAAAATCATCGTACTAATTAATTAAATTAACGATTTCGGCGACAAAGTTACGATTAATCGAGGGAAATACAAAATAAAATTGCTTTTATTTTTATTTCCGAGTGTGAGTAACTTTTGTAAAGTCATGAAAAAATCCCTCAACAAACAAAACATTTTCAGATAATATTTTGGAAAACGCTCAATAATTAGTAATTTTGCAACATAGCATGATTGGGGATTTTATTTTCCAGACGAAGCGATGGTTCAATTTGAAAGACAATGGCAATGAAGATAAAGGCAAGGGAAAGCCAAAAAGAAAAATCCTACATATAGCAGACGTGAATTGGCTTCTCTAATAGAGAATGCTTCTCTTGGTGGCGTTATTTCTGCTTTGACAAGACTTCAAGAGTTAAACATCATTCGTCGTGTTGGCCCAGACAAAGGTGGCCATTGGGAAATCATAGAAACGAAAGGAGAATGACTATTGCTTCTACACCTTGCATTACAATTGACTGAACGAGACAATTTGTGACAATTATGAAAAGACAAACATTATATATACTACTAACCTTATTATTATGTATTCCACTTATCTCCCACGCCCTTGACGTGAGGGATTTCACCTATTCGCACTTAGGAAAGGCTGAAGGTGTGGACAACCAACGTATTTTCTCCATCTGCCAGACTAAATCGGGAGTGATATGGTGGTCATCCAAAACCGGGGTTGACAGATACAACGGCTCTGTAGTTACTAATTATCAATTAGGAGACGGTACCCACTATGGGCATAATGGTGGACGAGTCATCAATCTTGCCACCAACTCATCATCCATCTACGCCTTCGACAACAGGGGGAGTATCTATTTGTTCGACGATGTGCGGTCTGACTTTATACTTATCGCCAGCTTATCCAAGATAATCGGTCATGAGGTAGCCCTCAACGACATCTTTGTCTCCGACAAAGGACTCTATCTTGCCATGCATGACGGAGTTTTCCTACTGAAAGACGGGAAACTGAAAACAATAATGAAAGGCCCCTACGTCAATAAGATAGTAAAAGCTATTGGCGGGATGGTATTCTGCACCCGCGAGGGTATATATAACGAGCAGGGCAAACGACTCCTGCCGTATAATGTGGAAAGTGCATATTATGACGACAAGACCGGTAAGCTATGGATAGGATGTTACGACAAAGGTCTTAACACTGTCACCATTGACATCGGCTGGCACGTCATTAAAGAGGAGATAATCTCTATGGATGCCAGCAGCAGACAGTATCCCATACGCTGTATCTGTCCATACGACAACACCACAATGCTGATAGGTATTGACGGATTAGGTGTCTATCAGGTTAACCGTAACGGCAGTGGTAATGCCACACTGTTGTTTGACGCCAACGACTCTTTCCATGGTGTACTCCACGGCAACGGTGTCTATTGTTTAATTGTGGACAACTGGCGCAACATCGTCATTGGATCCTATTCCGGAGGCATAGACATAGCACGCCCCATAGGAAGCACGACAGCCGTTTACCAGCACATCGCCAACAACACTCAGAGCCTGCTCAACGACCATGTGAGTATGGTAGCGCCGCTATCCGACCACTCTCTTATGATGGGTACGGATAATGGAATAAGCATCGTTGACACAAAGACAAACTCGTGGAAACACTGTTGTCAGGGCATCGTTGCCGTCAGCGTTTGCAAAGTGCCTAATGACAAATACCTTGTTACCACATACGGCAAAGGAGTGTATGAGATTAACAGTCAGGGAGTGGCAAGACAGGTATATACCACTTCTGACGGTATGCTGAAAGACGATCATGTGTATGCGGCATACAGCGACCGTGACGGCAACCTGTGGATTGGCAGCCTCAATGGCGACCTGTTACGTAAGAGCCCTTCAGGAGAGAAGCACTACTACCCTATCCACGATGTACAGGTTATTACCCAGCTGCCATCCGGGATAATAGCCGTAGGCACTGGTTTCGGCTTAAAACTTATCAACCCGGCTACAGACAAGGTGAGTGAGCTCAACTATGCTCCCAAGGGAGTTAAGGATTTCACCCCCTTTGTAACCCACATGCTGCTGTACGGACAAGAACTGTGGATTGCCACTGATGGCGGCGGTATTTATGTTTATGACCTAAAGAAGAAAGAGAGTCGCCAGTTAACCATAAGCAACGGACTGCCCACCAACTATGTCAGCAGTCTGGCAAAAGGCACAGACGGAAGGATATGGATTGGCACAGAGAAGGGCCTGGCATTTGTCTCGCCCCAAACCCCCGACAAAGTGATTAACGTCAACTACTGCTATGGCTTGGATCGTGAGTATTCACGCGGTGCGGTGGCGAACCTGCCAAATGGAGACATCCTCTTTGGAACCACCACAGGAGCCGTTGTGGTGAAACCAAAGAACATACAGTCGATAAACTACAAGGCAGAGTTATCGTTTCTTGGAGTCAGCTTTTCCGACAATAAAGACTACGCCTTCAATAAGATTGTCCACAAGATGCTTGACAAAAACAAACTGATGTTGGAATATGGTCAGCGAACCTTCAACCTGCATTTTGAGAGTGTCAACATGCGCAATCATTTCGATATTGTTTACCGCTATAAGATAGACAATGGAGAATGGAGTGAGCCCTCCGATCAGCAGTATATCCGTTTTGTCAGTTTAGAACCCGGTAAGCACCGCCTCACCCTGCAGTGCGTCAGCCGTACCAATGGCACGGTAATAGACACCAAAACGTTGACAATCATAATATCTCAGCCTTGGTGGAACTCATGGTGGATGTGGATAATATACATAGCAGCCGTCATTGCCGCGTTCTATGGTGCCTGGCGTGTTTACCAACTGCATGAGAAATATATGCGACTGACCATAGACCATCTGAAGCTCAACGACTCCGATAACACCACCCACAGCATGTCCGGCAAAGCGGATACATCTGTTGTGTCACCTGACAAGAGCGAACAAAACGAAGATAATGACGCCGGCAAGGAGTTTGTGGACAAAGCGACGAAACTCATCCTCAAGAACATCGGAGACTCTGATTTTAACATTGACCGTCTGTGCGGTGAAATGGCTCTAAGCCGTACACTGTTTTATGTAAAACTGAAATCATATACGGGTAAGTCACCACAAGATTTCATACGCATCATTCGCCTTGAGCGCGCAGCCACAATGCTACAAAACGGACACTCCGTAACAGATGCGGCAACCCTTACCGGGTTTGACAACGCCAAATATTTCAGCACAGTATTTAAGAAATATTTTGGTGTATCACCATCAAAATACCAATAACATAATGGTATAAAATCTATCCAAAAAGGTTTGAAATCTGACATTTTTCAGTTTTCAAACCTTTTCTGTATGCCTTCAAACCCGCCATTTATAAAGGGGGATTAATTTTGCACTTGAGAAACCAAACAACATTACAAAAATGAAAAAAAGGAAATTGATTTTTTACGGCTGCATGTTCTTTTTTTGCATGCTGCCTGTCTTTGCTGTAGCACAACCCACGGCAAAGGAATGGAACGCTGGTGTGGTGGGGTGGAACCTTGGTAACCAGTTTGAGTGCTCCGCCCCAGGACAGGATGGCGAGACGATGGACATCGGCATGCCCGACAACTCCATCAAGGCAGAAACAGCTTGGGGCAATCCGGTTGTAACTAAAAAGGTCATCAAAGCCATCAAGGATGCCGGTTTTAATGCAGTACGCATTCCTGTCCGTTGGCAGTGCCACATTACCAATCCTAAGGCAATGAGCATTGACAAGGCATGGATGAGCCGCATCAAGGAAGTCGTTGACTGGTGTCTGAGCAATGACCTGAAGGTTATCATCAACACTCATCACGAGAAATGGTTGGAAGGCCGCCCGACGTACAAGTACAAAGAGGAGAACAACCAAAAGTTGGCGCTGCTATGGATGAACATCGCCAGCGAGTTTGCCAAGTACGACTACAGGGTGGCTTTTGCCGGAACCAATGAGGTGCATATCCGCGACAACTGGGGACAGCCGGAAGCAGAGAACTTAGAGGTTCAGAACAGCTACAACCAGACATTCATTGATGTGGTACGCGCCACAGGCGGTAACAACGCCAAGCGTCACCTTATTGTACAGACATACGTCTGCAATCCCGACTTCGGACTCAACAACGGCGGTTTTATTGTTCCCACCGACACCGAAGGCAATGGTAACGACTATATGAGTGTGGAGTTCCACTACTACACACCTTGGGACTATGCCGGCGAATGCAAGTACGACTTCTGGGGTGAGCCTTACAAGGACAAAGGCGAGGCATCACCAAGCGACGAAAAGACAATGACCGATTTTCTTGACCGTGTTGTCAACACATGGGCATCACAGGGATTAGGTGTTATAATGGGAGAATGGGGTGTCACCGACCGTCAGAAGTCCGGCCAGACAGACCTCATACATGAGAACATGACCTACTACTGCCATTATCTCGTCAGCGAGACTAAGAAACGCGGTATCGCTACTTTCCTCTGGGACAACAACAGTTATGGCAGCGGAGCAGAGCATTTTGGTGTCTTCGACCGTGAGAAAGGCATGAAAGTAAATGCTCCATGGATATTAAAGGGCATTATGGATAACTAAAAAACTTAAAATAATGAACAGGAAAAAAACATTTATTTGCTTGCTCTGCGCCACAATGGCTTGTACGCCAATGTTGGCAGGAGCCTCAATGACAGGCAATACATCTAATATTGCCTCTGTCAACGATGAGAGAGAGATAACGGGTACCGTGGAGGACGCCAATGGTCCGATTATCGGCGCCACAGTTAAAGTGGCAGGCACTACCAACGGAACCGTTACTGACATTGACGGTAACTTCAAAATAAGATGTAACCCCGGCGATATGCTGGAGATCAGTTACATCGGCTATGTCACTAAGCAGGTGAAGGCAGAGCCGGGAATGAAGGTTTTCATCGAGGAAGACAGAACGGAATTAGACGAAGTCGTTGTTACCGCACTCGGTATCAAACGTGAGCGTAAGGCATTAGGATATGGTGTATCAGAAGTTAAGGGTGAGGATCTGCAGAAAGCAAAAGAGACTAACGTCATCAACTCTCTCGCTGGTAAGGTGGCTGGCCTCGTAGTGACACAGACAGCAGGCGGAGCATCCGGTTCCACACGTGTACTGTTGCGTGGTAACACTGAGATAGCCGGCAACAACCAGCCGCTGTACGTCATCGATGGCGTGCCTCTTGACAATACCAATTTCGGCAGCGCCGGAACAGAAGGTGGCTACGACTTAGGTGATGGTATCTCAGCCATCAATCCTGACGACATTGAAAACATGACCGTCTTGAAAGGTCCTGCCGCATCAGCCCTCTATGGTAGCCGCGCCTCCCATGGTGTGATTCTCATCACAACCAAGAAAGCAGAGAAGGACAAGGTTTCTGTAGAGTATAACGGTTCGTTTACTATTGACACACAGCTTGCAAAATGGGATGACATACAGCAGGTGTATGGTATGGGTTATGGCGGAGCATACAGCCGTGACGCCACAACAGGCACTAACTCCAGCTGGGGCCCGAAGGCCGACAACTTCCCTGTGGAATATTTCGACCATGAGGAGCGTCCATTTAAGATGTACAAAAACAACACATCAGACTTCTTCCGTACCGGTCTGACAGCACAGAACACCGCCATCCTATCCGTTAATTCCGGTAAGACCGGTGTGCGTTTCTCTGTTACCGATATGCGCAACAAGGACATCCTGCCCAACACACACATGAGCCGTGACAACTTCAACCTGCGTGTCACCACCTCCGCCGGACCGGTAGATTTTGACTTCACCGCCAACTATACCAAAGAGGATGTCAAGAACCGTCCAGCCTTAGGCGACTCTCAAAGTAACGTCGGTAAGAACCTCATGACATTGGCTGGCACATATAACCAGTCTTGGTTGAAGAACTATCAGACAGAAGAGGGCGACTATGCCAACTGGAACGGTAATGACCAATATAACAAAAACCCATATTGGGATCTCTACAAGAACAAGAACGTTACAGATAAAGACGTGTTCCGTCTTACCGGTAAGGCAATATGGAATATCACCGAGCACTTAAAACTGCAGGGTACTGTAGGTACAGACATGAACTACATGGACTTTGAGGATTATATCAGCCGCACTACACCTGGTAAGTCAGCCGGTCAGCTGCAGCATCAGAAATTCCATAACCGTACCATCAACGCAGAGTTGTTAGGACTTTACAACAATCAGTTTGGTGACTTTGACGTTAACGCCACCCTTGGTGCCAATGTCTTCAAGGTGGACAATAAGACAGACATATACACAGGCATCAGCCAGCTTATGCCGGAAGTCATCGCTATCATGAACTATTCTGAGCAGAGCATACAGCAGAATTCATACAAGAAGCAGATTAACTCTCTCTTCGGATCTGCAAGTGTTGGTTATCTGCACACATACTATTTGGAGACCACGCTGCGTGGCGACCATTCCTCCACACTGCCCACCAACAACAATATTTACTACTACCCCTCTTTCTCTGGTAGTGTGATATTCTCAGAGTTTATCAAGAACAAGAGCCTTATCAACTACGGTAAGTTACGCGCCTCGTGGGCACAGGTGGGTAGTGACACCGACCCATATCAGATTGCCCTAAACTATACCACAGGTAAGTATGCTTACGGCAACTATATCATCGGTATGATTAACAACACCGTTCAGCCAAACGAGAATCTCAAACCAACACGCACCAACAGCTTTGAGTTAGGTCTTGAGATGAAGTTCTTCAACAGCAGATTAGGATTAGACATCACTTATTATGACCAGATGTCAAAAGACCAGATTATTGCTCTCGCTTCATCAGCGTCAACAGGTTATAACTACAGACTCATCAATGCCGGTAAGATACAGAACAGAGGTATTGAGGTGGCACTCAACGGACGCGTACTGCAAATGAAGGATTTCGCATGGGATGCCGGTCTTAACTTCTCAAAGAACAGCAACAAGGTGAAGTCACTTATCGATGACATGAACTATTTCGAACTTGAGAAAGCCACATGGTGCGGCGTTTCTGTCGGAGCAGAGGTTGGCAAGAACTACGGTTCTATTATCGGCAAGGACTTCAAGCGCAACGAGAAGGGACAGGTACTCATCAATCCGACAAGCGGTCTGCCATACGTTGACGACAACACTCACACATTAGGTAACGCCTCATGGGACTGGACCGGTGGTTTCTACTCTACATTCACATATAAGAATTTCCGTCTGTCTGCAGGTTTCGACGTGAAAGTTGGCGCTGACCTCTTCTCAATGTCTATGCGCTCAGCATACGCCACCGGTAGGGCATCAGGCACTCTTGAGGGTCGTGAGGAGTGGTATCGCTCAGAGGAAAACCGCAAGGCAGCAAACATGACTATCGAGGAGTGGCGTGCAGCCGGTAAATGTGAGGGACTTATTGTTGACGGTGTCATAGACAATGGCGACGGTACATACAGAACCAACGACATACCTGTTAACCCAGAGGCTTACTGGAAGAGTGCCGCCGACAATGCGCCCAGCATGTTTATCTACGACAACTCATACGTTAAGTGCCGTGAGATCACCTTCGGCTATACCTTCCCTCAGAAATGGCTTGGCAAGGTTGCCAAGAGCCTGAGCATCTCATTCGTGGCTCGTAACCCGTTCACTATTTGGAAGAACATACCTAACATCGATCCTGACTCTGGCTACAACACCTCCGGTCTCGGACTTGAATATGGCTCTCTGCCATCACGCCGCAGCTATGGACTGAACCTTAATGTTAAGTTTTAAGATTTGAGTTTAAAGTTTTTTATACACATATAATTATGAATACAAGAAATTTAAAATATATACTTGCCGCAGGGTTCCTTGGCTGCGCTATGGCATTCAGCTTTTCCTCATGCAGCGATGACTACATGGAAAACGTCAACACGGACAAGAGTAAGTCAAAGACAATGGAGCCATACGCACAACTTACAACAGCACTGCTACAGACATACGGTGACTTTGGCATGATGGATACATACCGTAGTTATATCACCGGTTTTACACAGCACTTTGCCGGAGGATGGAACGTATCTAACTATGCCGGAAGCGTACACGCCAACGATGACCAGATGCGCCTCGTATGGGACCAGTTCTACTCCATATCTATCAAGAACCTGGTTGATGCCATCAACAACTCAGAAAACAGTCCCAATACCAATGCCGCACTTCGCATACACCGCGCATATCTGCTTGCGGTAATCTCCGACATCTACGGCGACATCCCTTGCTCGGAAGCAGGAATGGGCTTCATTGAGAAAAAATCCAATCCCAAGTATGACACCCAGGAAGAAGTTTATAATTTCATCTTTGATGAACTGACAAAGAGTGTTGAACAGCTTGGCACAAGCACCGAGCGCATTGAGGGCGACGCAACAAGCCTTAACGGTGACCCGGGAGCATGGCGCAAATATGCCAACTCGCTTCGCATGCGTTACGCAATGAGAATAAGCGACATCAACCCCGAAAAGGCCAGAGATGAGTTTGAGAAAGCTGTCAAGGCTGAGGGTGGATACATCACATCTGCCAACGATGACGCCTACGTTATTTACACCAACAGCCCATTCACACTGTATGACGGCTCACGTGAGCATGACTTCCGTGTAAACGCATTATGTGAGATTCTATACGGACAGGACCCCACATCACCCACATTCATCTGTTCAACATTCTTCAATATCATGAACGACAACAACGACCCGCGTCTGTATCGCATCTGCCGCCACTATATCAATACCAAGCGCAGCGAGATACAGCCAGACAGACAGTGGAATGTTGACGTTACTGATGAAGTGGTGAGCTACCTACAGTCAGCAGGAGAGACCGAACACCCGTGCGACCCAGGAGCAGCATGGTGGAACAACTGGATCAGCGCCCCGGCAACCTCTGCCATTCCAACCCTCGCCTACCTTGTCGATACATATCCTGACGCAGGATTTGAGGGAAGTAACTATCCTGCCCGTATGATGCGACCCTTCCTGTCTATTGATTTTGAGATGCCCGACCGTCCTGGCTTCCTTATCAGCTTTGCTGAAGTGGAATTCCTTCTGGCAGAGGCAAAACTGATGAATTGGGATGTACCAGGTGATGTAGGCGGTCACTTTGCCTCCGGCGTGGCAGCCTCTATGGAAATACTCAACAAACACTACCTGCAGTCGCAGGACAAGATTAGCGATGAGGAAATCAGCGACTATATTAATGGTCTTATCAAAAACAAAGCACTTGACAATGCCAAGGAGGCTATCAACACCCAGGCTTGGATTCTTCACATGATGAATCCGTCTGAGGCATGGGCAAACCTGCGCCGTTCTGACTATCCTGTCCTGATGGATCGCGAGGCACTGCCAAAGTTTGAGTCTGACTTCACATATGATGACACTAATCTGAAGACTCCCACACGCCTGCGCTATCCAATCCTCGAGAACCAGTACAACACCAAGAGCTATAAAGCCGCTCTCGACCGCATGGGCGGTAAAGACGACTGGCATCATCGTGTATGGTGGGACACTAAAGATATCAATGTAAAATAACAATACTGACTATATAAAAAACAACAGATATGAGACATATTATATTCGGAAAGATGAAGCATTACGCTTTCGCTCTCCTCACATTATTGAATGTCGTTTTTGCACTCACCGCATGCTCGTCTGACAACGATGCATTCTTCTCCGCCAACGAGAACGACGCTCCACGTATCCTCAACTCCGATATTCCTGAGGGTAAGAACGGCGAACCTGAAGTGCTTAAGAACATCAGCCGCACTGAGAATTTCGTATTTGATATAATTGTAACACCAGCAGACTATACCATTGTGACATGGGAATTAGACGGTGAGTTGATACACGAGGGCAAATCAATAGATATGCCATTACTCGCCGGCAACCACACACTAAAGATTATAGCCACTACAACAAAGGGTAAGCAGACCTCACGTACTTGTTTACTGACGGTGCGTCCGTTGGATACAGACCCCACTTTAGGCAATGATATCCATGACCGCCTCGTAAAACAAGGCACAGCGGCTAAACTGCACGGTAAGAACTTAGAGGATGTCAAGAAGATTATTATTGGTGGTCAGGAGATTGACGTTACCTACAATGCCCAGGAGAAATGCCTTGAGTACACCGTACCCAACTTTGCCGACGGCACTTACAACGTGGTTATCGTTGACAGCAAGGGTGAGCGTTATGGTGGCGGACAGATTGAACTGAATACAGACCCCGTCTATCCTGTGATACCGGAGGTGACACTGTGGGAGGGTTCCTTCGATGTTACATGGGGCACTCCATTCAACGAGTTACAGTACGAGCTCATCAATCATGTCAAGGTTGGCACAATCCTGCGTGCATACGTTAATGGCAACGGTAAGGGTACGGCAGCGTCTGCATGGTGGAGAAACCTTGTCACCGGCTATTCAGAAGAAGACAATGGACGCGGAGACATAAAGATTAACGGCTCCATGGTATTAGAGTTTGAGCTCAACGAGATATCATTAAAATTGCTTAAGGAGCAACAAGGATTCTACATGGTTGGTGATGGATATACCGTTACTAAGATAACGGTAGAATAGGAGTTTGGTTTTTCTTCTAAAAGTTAAAGCCTGGGTTTCCCCAGGCTTTAATGATTTTTCAATATGCTATAGTACTAATAGTGTTAATAGTGCTATAGTGCAATAGTGATAATAGTGCAATAAAAAAGAGTTATGCAAGCCTCTTCTCCAAACGCTCACGTATAGCGGCTATGAAGCCAGCGGAGTTGACCTGTGTGGGTGTGATGCCCTCCATGAGGTTTACAAGGTCCTTGGTGGCAATACCGTCGTTAAGTGTCTCAAGGCATGCAGCCTCAAGCTGATTACCGAAGTTGATGAGCTCGTCTATGCCGTCCATCTCACCACGCTTGCGCAGGGCTCCCGTCCATGCGAAGATTGTTGCCATTGGATTGGTGGATGTCTCCTCGCCATTCAGATATTTGTAATAGTGGCGTGTCACGGTGCCGTGAGCAGCCTCATACTCATACTTGCCGTCCGGACTTACGAGTACGCTGGTCATCATGGCAAGTGAACCGAACGCTGTTGACACCATATCACTCATCACGTCACCGTCATAGTTCTTACAAGCCCAGATATAACCACCCTTGCTGCGTATGACACGTGCTACGGCATCATCAATGAGAGTATAGAAATACTCTAAGCCAAGCTGCTCAAACTGCTCCTTATACTCCTGGAACACCTCCTCGAAAATGGCCTTAAACTGTGCGTCATATTTCTTGCTGATGGTGTCCTTGGTAGAGAACCACAGGTCCTGCTTGGTGTCAATGGCAAATTTGAAGCAAGAGTGAGCGAAAGAGCGGATGCTCTTGTCGGTGTTGTGCATACCCTGCAACACACCTGCGCCCTTGAACTCCTGAATCACAACCTCCTCATGTTTTCCGCTCTCGCCATCAAAGACCAGTTTAGCCGTTCCGGCCTCTTCAACACGAATCTCTACACTCTTATAGACATCACCGTAAGCATGACGTGCAATGGTAATCGGTTTCTCCCAGTTCTTGACAGCCGGTTTGATGCTCGGAATGGTGATAGGTGCGCGGAACACTGTTCCATCGAGAATAGAACGTATGGTGCCGTTAGGACTCTTCCACATCTGATGGAGGTTGTACTCTGACATGCGCTGGTGGTTGGGTGTGATGGTGGCACACTTTACAGCTACACCGTATTTGATTGTTGCCTCAGCAGCGTCACGTGTTATCTGGTCGTTAGTCTTGTCACGCTCAGGCAGTCCGAGGTCGTAATACTCTGTCTTCAGGTCGATGAATGGCAGTATCAGCTCATCCTTTATCATCTTCCATAACACTCTGGTCATCTCGTCACCATCCATCTCTACCAATGGAGTGGTCATTTGAATTTTTCTCATAGTCATTTATATTTTAAGTAAAAAAAATAATCTTTCTTTTTTATAGCGGCTTTAGTGATAATAGTGCAATAGTGATAATAGTATTTATAGTGAATGCTATGTTTCCTTTATTATGCTGTTGACAAATATTGTCAGCGACAACATGTCCGCCGCACCGCCAGGCGAGATATTCCTGTGGATAAAGTCATCATTCATAGTCTCCATACGCCAAAGGGCATAATTGTCAAATGCGTAGCGGGACTGACGTTTTACATCCTCAGCCGTCTTGGCGTCCTTTCGGTAATAGATATTTGTATCTTCCAATTCCGACATTATCAACAGCAAGGTGCGGATATTCACCTCATCATGATTCTTATTGGCTGCATAATACGGCAACCACTCGCCAAAGAGCAACGGATAACCGTCGATAGCATGGTCACGGGCTCCCTTCAGATTATACTTTTGTGTCACTATGCTGCCATGGGTTCCTGATGACTTGGGAAACCGGCGGGCTATGGCAGAGACGGTTTGCCGTAACTCACTGATGGTAATGTTGAGGTTGTGGGGTTGTGAGGTTATGAGGTTCTCGTACCACAGGTGGGATGCCGCCACCACTGTGATGCCCATTGAGAAGAGAGCACCCTTATGAGTGTTAACACCTCCTGTAGCTCTTAGCATTGCTTCCTCACACTCCACACCTATACCTTGTATCACCTCATGAGCGGGTATCTCCTTTTGCCATCCAGCTAACGCCAACCTTACGAAATAGGGATGTAGAGTATTGATGCTACGTTGCATCAGAGAATAATCCATATCATGATGTGCACCGCTATCATGACGGTCAACTAATCCTGGTTTGGGTGTGGTGTCCAGTTCTGTCTGTAATGCCATGGTGGCAAGGTGGGCAATAAGATAAGGTATTGTGGTGGAATATGCTAAATGGGCTGCCTCAGAGAGATTTCCATCCGCAAGGAAACGTCTCAGTCTGCTTGCGCTTATTATATTGCCGTTTTCTCTGAGGCGTTCTATCTCAACCACATCAATACCCATTGATGGCAACAGCTCTCTCATTCTCTCATTATAATAGGATGTGAGCTTGTCTGTCGGCTCACTGCCCACAAACCGCACCGACACGCCGAGTGACGGGGCAATATGCTGGGAGAACAGTTTCAGGTCCATCATCGTCTGACTCTCCGTCACGTTTGACATCTTCTTTATAAAATAAGAAGGAAAGGTAGCCGCACTGATGGCATAGTCACTACCCTCTAATATGTCTATATTGGTAATATCACTTAGGGCGTCCTTCATCATGTCCTTACGCTCTTCGTAAGAAAACATTGATGCGTCCTCCTTGACGGGTATGACATACAAGTAATCCACCTGACGGGCGGCCTGCTCCACAAGATATCTATGTCCACGGGTAAACGGATTGCCATTTATCACTATCACACCATTCCGTCCCTCACGCCTCCTGCTTGTCAGATATTTGCGGTAGTCAGCCAAGCCGTGACCATTCTCTAACAAGACAGCATGAGGAGTGTCAGCCAACAGTGAGAAAGCAAGGCTCTCAAACACCTCACGATAGCATGGTTTAGTAAACACCTTTACACATGTATAACCCTCGGAAGTAATGAGATTAACAAGATGAGAAACGATGCGGTTGGTAAATCCCTCGTCACGCTGCGACTCTTCCACAGCCACACATTTTATCACATCACCCTTCTTGCCGGCTCCAGCCAGCATCTCGTCACTACCTTTCAAGAATACGCCAACATAGTAGTCCAGATCATCCAATGACAGACCGTTGGCGTGAAGGAACTCCTCCACCACCCTTCTGCTACTGTCAACAGACAGCGGCATCTGACGTAGTTCGTAATTGGTGTACATGTTATGTTTCTACTATATCATTAATGCGCGCAATAAGTTCTTCTGTTGTATGACTGCGGTTACGCATACAGTAGCGCGCCTCCTTCCCGCAGATCAGACAGCGACGTGGCTCACGCCCCACCGACTGACGGCTCAAAGGCTCTCCAGCTGGTGTTATAACATCAATGTCAAACAGCCTGCCTAATGGGTGACGGTCCTCAATATCACATACAGCTTCCTTTACCTTCATTATTGGTCTGTCAACCACAAGATATAGCTCATATCCCGTTACCAGATCTCTCTCTTCTGAAAATAGCACCGAGGACTTGAACAATCGCAATAATGCCACACAAGCCTCATGGGCAATAATGAGCGATGTGGCATTACGCTTCTCGCTGCCAGGCATGATGACAGTAAGACACACAAGCGTCTTACCACACCACTCACTCAACAGTTCCTGCTGGCGCAGCCGCCTGTTATCGCGGCTCGCCAGCAGTTGCTCTAATGTCACTTTGCTCACAATGGTCATCTATCAGCACTATAGCACTATCAGTACTATAGCACTATTTAATATTCATTATAACATCCTGCACCGATCCGTCACGGTTGAGAACCACGCCCACCACCTTGTCGCCGAATGGCAAGGGATTGGCATGACCGATGATACCCTCTGCGCGCTCCTTCAGGGCGTGGATATCCACAATCTTCAGGCCAGCAGCACGCAGACGCTCTGCTATCTCAGGACGACGCGGATTAACGGCAATACCATATTCCGTAACCACAACATCAACGGTAGAGCCAGGAGTGATGAGAGTCGTCACCTCGTCAACAACGCACGGAATCCTGCCGCGCAGCAACGGACAGACAATGATAGACAGTGCTGAGTCTGCTGCTGTGTCCGGATGACCACCTATAGCACCGCGTATAACACCGTCGCTTCCGACAAGCACATTAACATTGAAGTTTACGTCAACCTCAAGAGCCGACAATATCACGATGTCAAGGAAATGGGTTGCGGAACCAGGCTCCTGTGCACTGGCATATTCTATCGATGACACCTCTTTGTGCATGCGGTCATTCTTCAATGACTCGGCAGCCACCTTATCAAACGACTGAACATCCATCAAACGTTCTATCAAGCCCTCCTCATGCATCTTAACCATGTGGGCTGTGATACCACCAAGGGCGAAACTGGCCTTGATGTTATTATCAATCATGCTCTGACGGATAAATTTAACCGCTGCCAACGAGGCACCGCCGGAACCCGTCTGGATAGAGAAACCGTTCTTGAAATATCCGCTGTTGATAATTACCTTTGCTGCCTGCTGGGCAAGCAGAATATCACGTGGGTTCTTGGTATCACGGATAGCTCCGGAAGAAATCTTCGAGGAGTCTCCCACGCTGTCAACCACCACCACGCTATCGACATCCAGCTCAGAGATACCAGAGGGGCGGTTGGGATATGGCACAAGGTCATCAGTGAGCACTACCACCTTGTCAGCATACTGTGCGTCTGGCAATGCATAACCGATACTGCCACAGATAGACTTGGCGTTCTCTGAGCGTGAGTATCCGGCGGCATTACCCATCGGGTCACTTGACGATGCACCGAGGAAAGCCACGTCAATGTGCAACTCGCCACTGGCTATGGCACTACCCCTACTACCGTGTGAACGGAACACTACCGGCTCTTTCAGTATTCCATGAGACACCTCCTGAGCCAGTTTACCGCGCAGTCCGGAAGTGGAGATACGTGTTATCACGCCATTGCGGATATGCTCTATCAGCGGCTCATGCACATCAATAAGACTTGATGCCGCAAGGTGAAGGTCTTTAAATCCCATCTCCGCTAATTTCGCCACTACCATATTGACAACCTTGTCGCCGGCGCGGAAATGATGGTGGAAGGATATTGTCATACCATTCTGCAGTCCGCTACGGCGTATTGCCTCTTCTAATGACACCACCTTATGTGAATTGGTGAGTCCGTTAGTACGCGGAGCAACATTCTTTGAACGAGGGTCTTCTTTGTAAACCTCTTTGTTCATCTTCTGTGCGGCCTGCTGTATAAGGCCAGCTCTTTCTTTCAGTGTATTCATAGTACGTCCTCCTTCTTTAATATTCCTGATGCTATGGCAAGGTTGATTGTTCTCTCTGCCCGTATCACAACGGGGCGGTCAACCATCTTACCGTTTACGGCAATAACACCTGAGCCACGTTTCTCCGCCTCCTTAATGGCAGCAATGATAGTACGGGCTTTCTCAATGTCTTTCTCCTTTGGTGCAAACACTTCATTGACAATCTCTATCTGTCGGGGATTGATTATCGACTTGCCATCGAAGCCTAACTGCTTTATCAGCTCCACCTCTTTACGGAAAGTATCCATATCGTTAAGGTTAGAGTAAACGGTATCGAGAGCGTCAATACCGGCAGCACGCGCTGCCACGACAATCGTCTGGCGGGCCATAAGCAACTCCGTGCCCTCCGGAGAGCGTTGTGTCTTAAGATTTGCGCAGTAGTCCTCAGCACCAAGGGCGATACCCATCATGCGTTTTGACGCTGTGGCTATGGCGTATGCGTTGACAACACCGAGGGTACTCTCTATGGCAGCCATAATCTTTGTCCTGCCAAGGCAGCCGATCTCGCGTTCCACACGCTCTATCTCCTGCTCCACCTCTACCACCTCTTCAGCAGTCTCAGTTTTAGGCATACGTATCACATCAACACCAGCCTTAACAACAGCCTCTACGTCTTTCTTGCCGTAGGGAGTGCTTAGCGGGTTAATACGCACCACCATCTCTATATCTCCATAATCAATGGTCTTCAATGCGTTATACACCAACAGCCGTGCCGCATCTTTCTCATGCATCGTTACTGAATCCTCCAGATCGAGCATGATTGAGTCAGGAGCGTATATAAACGCGTCCTGCATCATAGCCGGATTATTACCCGGCACAAACATCATTGTTCTTCTTAGTCGTTGCATATTGTTAGATTTAAGTTATCTGTTTATGCCCACACATCCTTACCGGTAGCCCTCACCGCAGCCGCTGTCACGCGTGCGCGGATAGTGCAGTCCAGGGCACCCTTGTCTGTGGCCTTTACACTCACACCCGTCACACCCATCTCATTCAGGGTGTCGCTAATCACTTTCTTGATTTGTTCTCCAAACTGATACTCCACAGTGCTGTTGAGTTCTATCTGCACCCCCTCTTGTTCAGAAGGTGAGATTTGGATCATGATGTCGCCAGACTCTAATGTTCCGGCCAATGCGTCTTTCATTTTACAAATTGTTTTTTGGTTAATAATAATTCATGATATTGACTGCTAACGATGCTTTAAGCATGTCAACCTGCAAATTTACGGCATTTTTTCTAAACACCAAAATTTTTCAAGGAAATTGTGATGCAAACTTCAGTTGAGTTGTTAATACATCACTTGTGTTTCATATTTGCTCTTATTGCCACAGAGGTCTGTGACGGTAAGGGTCAGTTTGCGGTTCTTTCCTGTCGGCTTAACGGGAGTGTCGGATAAGTCACAACCTATCAGCGTATATAGCCGCAACGGCATGAAGAGGATAAACTGTCCGTCTAATGTACCCTCAACACTCTTTATCCCACTCTCTTTATCCTCAAGGTTGAAGAGTAAAGAATGTGCGCCAATATTTCCGGCAGGTTTAATAACGGGAGCCACAGTGTCTAAGCATACTGTGTACAGCCGTTCAAGTTCGGTGATGTCGGCTTTCAGATGGTCACCATCAATACGTGAGCTGATAACATTACTGTCTGCCTTAACATATAACTTATCCGGCTGCCCCTCTCCTTGTATCGGGAATGACAGCGTGGCAGAAGTAAAGAGAGGCATACGACGGTTATACAAGCGGCACGTCATACCAACCCCACTGCCTTCAATCACAGGACATAACTGCACATCGTATGGCAGTGATCCGTCCTTGACATCTATATCCACGCCACTAAGACTGAGATGGTTGGCTTTGTCATAATGCAACAAATTGGCTGTATTAACGGATGGCGGTCCGGGTATGGATGCCTTTGTACCTCTCACCACAAACTCATACTCCGACTTATTACCGTAATAATCAGACAGCTCATAGCGGAAATGATAGTCTCGCTCCTCATTGAAATCCACAACACCCTGTCCGCTGCCAGCCTTGAGTATCGGCAGTTTGTTACCCGGCTCTATGAATGACTTAAGATACCACCTGCGATGTTCCGCAAAATAGTCATAGTTGCCCCATGAGTTTATCATACGGTGCATATCAGCGGGGATATTGTTTACATCTGACTCAAACAGCAGTTTGCCGTCTAAAAAAAGTTTGGTGTGTCTCACACCGTAGGTGTTCTGCTGTTCATCCATCTTGTCATCAGCATACACGCCGAAGCCCACCTTACCCCATGCCGTCAGTGCCTTGGGACTCAGTGCAAAGGTTTGTGTCTGCGGCTTACCACAGAACAGCCCCTCTCCCTCTTGTGGAAACGCCATAAAGGAGTGGGCTACGGGCGCCTGGGTGTCTTTGATGGAGTCGCCGAGAAACTCTAATGGGTCAACCATCTCCATCGTATCCGTACGCCTCACCTCAAAGTGCAGGTGAGGACCGTAACTACCTCCGGTATTACCGCTGAAGGCTATAAACTGTCCTTGCGAGACAGGCATCTGGTGTGCCGGAAGGCGCATGTCCACATCAGCACTGTGATTAGCATATTGCCATTTCTTAACAGCCGCTCTAATCTGAGGTGCGAATCTTGACAGATGGGCATAAACGGTGGTATATCCATTTGGATGGCGCACAAAGAGTGCGTTACCATATCCGGTAGGACTGACAAGGACACGTTCTACATAACCTTCAGCCGCAGCAACAACTACCTTGCCCTCCTCTTGCTGGGTTCGCATATCCAGACCGGCATGGAAATGATGTGGACGAGGCTCACCGAAATTGCCGGCAAGCGACAGTTCTATCAGCATTGGCTTGACGAACGTTCCGGCATCATCCATACTATAACGCGACGCCTTGTCCGGTATATTATTCTCCCCACTGTCGGGCACACCGGAATATGCCATACAATGTATGGCTAATATAACTATAAGGAGTAGCGTCCGTCGTATCATTAACAAGCCTTAAAACTCATATCCAGACCCTTAACGCTATGTGTCAAGGCTCCCACACTGATATAGTCAACTCCCTGAAGAGCATAATCACGAATAGTGTCTATTGTTATGCCGCCACTTGACTCAGTCTCATATCTGTGGTCAATGATGTCAACGGCTTTCTTTGTATCCTCAACGGTGAAATTGTCAAGCATTATACGATCTACGCCACCACACTCCAGCACTTGTGCCAACTCATCGAAGTTCCTCACCTCAATCTCTATCTTCAGATCCAAGCCTTTTTCCTTCAGGTAAGCATGACAACGGTTGATAGCATTGGCTATGCCGCCGGCAAAGTCAACGTGGTTATCTTTCAATAAAATCATGTCGAAGAGTCCGATACGGTGATTAACACCACCACCGATCTTCACTGCTTGTTTCTCAAGCATACGCAGTCCTGGCGTTGTCTTACGTGTGTCAAGAACCTTAGTGCCTGTTCCCTCAAGGAGTTTGACATATTTGTTGGTCTGTGTGGCTATGCCGCTCATACGCTGCATGATATTAAGCATCAGACGTTCTGTCTGGAGCAGCGAGCGAATCTTACCCGTCACAATCATTGCCACGTCACCGGGCTTCACATGCTCTCCATCGCCGATAAGTACCTCCACCTGCATCTCAGGGTCAAACTTCTCAAACACTTTCTTTGCCAACTCTATGCCGGCGAGTATGCCCTCTTCCTTAATCAGGAGTCGTGACTTACCCATGGCATCTTCAGGAATGCAACACAAGGTAGTATGATCACCATCACCGATATCTTCAGCGAAAGCCAGTTCTATGAGTCTGTCTTCCAATTCATTTACACTAAGCATATTTTTATTGGTTTTTAGGTTAATATTTCGTTGTTATAGTACGCTCTCTTTACTCCCTCACTGTCGGTCCTGACAATTATCTCACCCGGCAGCCATACAGTGGAATGTTGCTCGCCATGAAGCGGATAAATGTTTGTTACCCTGCCCCCGGTTATCTCAACCACGCCGTTAGCAATGGTGTTACTACCGCCTATCACCCTATGTGCCGCATACCTTGACATTATATCACCGTTTCGGTTGTGGAGGTGAGCTGGGCGGCATGGCCGACATTCGGTGTGGCGGCTCCGGGTGTGGTGTTGACCCATCCTGGTGTTTACCATCTTCGGTATCAACAGATGTGGAGTCGGCACCGGTATCTCTTCTCACCGAGGCGGAGTCGTTTGGCTCTCCTTGTTTAGAGTCATCCGCTTCCTCTTTTTTATGTATCTTCAGCAGGTGTATGTTGGATGCGCTCAATAGTTTCACTGTGGTACGTGACTCACCATTACCGTTGCCAAGGAATATAAATCCCTTAACAGAACTTATCCCAAGATTATCCCTGTCATCAATGAACATAGAATAATTAGAATTGGCGGTCATATTCCTCGTTGTGGTAGCGACACTGTCGTTAGCGAATTCCACACAAAGCATAGCAACTCCGTCTCTAATGCCTTCCTGCATGATAAACTGCGCATCGAGACTGAGCATTATCCTATCACCTTTATGAAATGACGAGTCTGCCTTGATGTCGTATGACACGCGGTTGTAGGGTGCTTCCGGTATGAGTATTATATCATGTTGGGCTGTCCAGATATCGGTAGTATCTCCACGCATGGCATTGGTATACTGCAGCAACTCATTACCCGACACACCCTGCGCCTTAGCCTCATTGGTGAAACGTTTTGCAAGGTTCTCATATATATCGTGCATACGGTCGGTATGACGATAGTAATAGTTCATCGACGCCTCAAACTGCCCCTCTGTGATACCATGCTTGCGAAACACCGCCAGTCGGTAGGCATGAATATCCACATGCCCCTGGTCGCCCGGCGCCACCTCGTGAGCCACACCTTGTGCAAGGTGCAGGTCGTAAAGCACATCCTCCAACTCTCCTGGTCGGAGGAACTCATCTGGCACTGACGGCTTACACGACATCAGCGCTGAGAGTATGCAAAAGGCGATAAGCAACCTGCTACGCATTGACGATTTACTATTTGACTAATTTACTATTGATTAGTTCCCGTTCCCGTTAGCGTTCCCGTTAGCGTTCCCGTTAGCGTTCCCGTTATCTTTATCTTTATCTTTCCCGTTAGAAAAGATAGGTATCTCCGACAACTCTTTCCGGTAAAATAGTAGTACCCAGACGACACCTACACTGATTGCAGCATCAGCAAAATTGAAAATCGGTGAGAAAAAGATAAATTCATCACCGCCCACCCATGGCACCCAATCAGGCCAGGTAGTCTGGATGATTGGAAAGTAGAACATGTCAACGACCTTGCCATGCAAGAAACTCTCATATCCATTGCCAAATGTGGTCCATTCCGCTATACTGAACGGAGTTGACTCCGTAAAGCATAAGCCATAAAACATACAATCAATGACATTGCCCAAGGCACCCGCGGTAATCATGGCGAGCGTCACGACAAAGCCGGTCTTCGTTCCCGGTTTACTGGATATGCACGCAATATAGTAGCTTATCGCACCCACCGCAACAAGTCTGAAGAGGCTCAGTACCAGCTTATTGATAAATGTCATACCGTATGCCATGCCATTATTCTCAATAAAGTATATATAGAACCAGCTAAACACCTCCTTTTTGTCGCATAGAGGCATAGTGGTCTTGACCACGATTTTTATCACCTGGTCAACAACCACTATAAGCACCATTATGGCCAATGCGAGCCATCCCTTGTTATGCTTCATCAACAGTAATGTTTCTGAAAGAAAAAAGTCCTACTTCTTTCGGGCGTTCTTAGACTCCACACTTAGTGTAGCGTGAGGTACGACACGCAGACGCTCCTTGGGTATCAACTCCCCTGTTATACGGTCTATACCGTATGTCTTGTTTTCTATTCTAACAAGTGCGGCCTCTAAACCCTGGATAAACTTCTGCTGACGGGCTGCCATATTCATCATCTCTTCTTTCGACTGAGTAGCGCTACCCTCCTCCAGCACCTTGTATGTGGGAGATGTGTCTTCCACACCATTGCCGTCGGCGTTCATCAGCGTTTTCATCATACGGGTATAATCCTTACGGACTACTGCCAGTTTCTCATTAATAATCTGACGGAACTCTTCCAGTTCCTCATCAGAATAACGTGTTTTTAATGCCATTATTTAGTTTGTTTTGGTTATTTTTATAGACAATTCAAAATCATCAAATGCCACCTTTGGAGCATCATTGTCGGAGATAATAATCTCATCAGCAAGTACCTGAGTGCGGATATAGTCACCGTATGCCTCTATTGCCTTGTTGGTCTGGTCATTTGGCTCAATAGTGATATTTATCCTGTCTGTTATCTCCAGCCCGGAGTCCTTACGGATATTCTGAACACGATTGATAATCTCACGTGCCATACCCTCATTACGCAAGTCATCATCAAGCTCCACCTCTAATGCCACGGTGAGATTGCCGTCATTGGCAACCAGCCAGCCAGGAATATCCTCGCTGATGATATCTACGTCGGCTGCCTCTACAACAAGGTCTGTGCCATCAACATTGATATTCAGGCTGCCCTGCTTCTCCAATTCCTCTATCTGATCCTGGGTAAGCTGTGCCATCTGTGCAGCAACGCCCTTCATGAGCTTACCATATTTCTTACCCATGGTACGGAAATTACACTTCACCTTCTTGACAAGCAGACCACTGCCCTCTATGAAGTTAAGCTCTTTAACGTTAACCTCGCTGAGAACGAGCGGGCGGATAGCATCCACATACTCTTTCTGCTTATCGTCAAGGGCAGGCACCATAATCTGACGCAGTGGCTGACGAACCTTGATATTCACCTTCCTTCTCAGTGCGAGCACCATACTTGTCATCTTCTGTGCCAATTCCATCTTCTCCTCCAACTCACGGTCGATGAGGCTCTTATCAGCCACAGGATAGTCTTCAAGATGTACAGACTCCACGTCAGTGCGTCCAGCGGCATGCATCAGGTCGAGGTAGAGCTGGTCTGCATAGAAAGGAGCAAACGGAGCAAGCAGACGAGCCACCGTCTCAAGACAGGTATAAAGTGTCTGATAGGCGCTAAGCTTATCCTTATCAATTTCCTTACCCCAGAAGCGCTTACGGTTGAGGCGTACATACCAGTTACTGAGGTTGCTGTCAACGAAGTCATCTATAAGACGACCGGCGCGTGTCGGGTCATAGTCCATCAACTCACGGTCAACATTAGCGATAAGGGTGTTCAACTCTGACAATATCCAGCGGTCTATCTCCGGACGCTCTGCCACAGGCACCTGGTCTGACGACGGGTCAAAGCCGTCAACATTGGCGTAAAGAGCGAAGAATGAATATGTATTGTATAATGTACCGAAGAACTTACGACGTATCTCCGCTACCCCCTCTTCGTCAAACTTAAGGTTATCCCACGGTTCAGAGTTGGTCATCATATACAACCTCACAGCATCGGCACCATACTTGTTGATCATGTCAAAAGGATCCTTCACATTGCCCACATGCTTACTCATCTTATTGCCTTTAGCGTCAAGCACAAGACCTGTGGAGATAACATTCTTGAAAGCAACACTGTCAAAAACCATTGTGGCAATGGCGTGTAGTGTGAAGAACCATCCACGTGTCTGGTCAACGCCCTCATTGATGAAGTCTGCCGGGAAGGCAAGACGTTTATCTATGGCATCTTTGTTCTCAAAGGGATAGTGTACCTGTGCGTATGGCATGGAACCAGAATCAAACCAGACGTCTATGAGGTCTGACTCACGATACAGTGCCTTACCCGTCTCACTAACAAGGATAATATCATCCACATACGGACGGTGCAGGTCTATACGGTCGTAGTTCTCTTGCGAGTAGTCGCCAGGAACGAAACCTTTATCCTTCAGCGGATTGCTTTTCATCAGCCCGGCACTGACAGACTTCTCTATTTCATTATATAATTGCTCTATGCTTCCGATACATATCTCCTCACGCTCGTCATTGCGCCATATTGGCAGCGGAGTACCCCAGAAACGGGAACGGCTGAGGTTCCAGTCGTTGAGGTTCTCAAGCCAGTTTCCAAAACGCCCTGTTCCTGTTGACTCCGGTTTCCAGTTAATGGTCTTGTTGAGCTCCACCATACGATCCTTACCTGCCGTACTCCTTATAAACCAACTGTCAAGGGGATAGTAGAGAACTGGCTTATTCGTTCTCCAGCAATGAGGATAGTTATGCACATGCTTTTCTATCTTAAACGCTGTACCCTCCTGTTTCATCTCAAGGGCAATGACGATGTTAAGGTCTTCTGCCTTAGCAGCGCCTAACTCATCATACTTACCATCAATATTGAACTCTGGTTTATAGGCATTCTTTACGAAGTCACCAGCATGGTGGCTGTAAGCCTCAACATTGACACAACGATCAACGAAATTACTGTCAAGTTCTGCAATATTGTAGTATGCACCCTGGAGGTCAACCATCGGACGCGTCTCTCCCTTTTTATTGATTAGATAGAGAGCCGGTACGCTTGCGGCCTTGGCAACGAAGGCGTCATCAGCACCAAAGGTAGGTGCTATGTGAACTATGCCGGCGCCATCCTCAGTGGTGACATAGTCACCTGGTATGACACGGAAAGCCTGGTCTGCCATCTCCACAAACCTGTCCATGCCGTTTTCTGACTCAAACACTTTCTCAGGGTGATCAGCAGCATAATCCTTAACAAACTTTGGAGCCATGTCATCAACCTTCTGTACAGGCAGTATCCATGGCATCAGCTGCTTATAGTGCAGACCCACAAGGTCAGTACCCATGTACTCGCCCACTACTCGCCAGGGAATAATCTTATCTCCTTGTACATAATCGTCCATTGGCTGATCCTTACCCTCTTCCCTAAGATATGCCGACAGGCGCGCCTCGGCAAGGATAATGGTCACGGGCTGTCCGGTGTAGGGATTATATGTCTGTACAGCCACATATTTTATCTTTGGACCTACACAGAGAGCGGTGTTTGAGGGCAGCGTCCAGGGTGTAGTGGTCCAAGCGAGGAAATACGGTGTACCCCACTCCGTCCACTCTGCTTTCGGATCAGTCACCTCAAACATAGCCGTTGCCGTCGTGTCTTTAACGTCACGATAGCATCCAGGCTGGTTCAACTCATGTGAACTGAGTCCGGTGCCGGCACCCGGTGAATACGGCTGTATGGTATAGCCTTTATAGAGCAGACCCTTCTCATACAACTGGCTGAGCAGCCACCACAGGGTCTCGATATATTTGTTGTCGTAGGTGATATAAGGATTATCAAGGTCAACGAAATAACCCATCTTCTCAGTCATCTCACGCCACTCAGCAGTGTACATCATCACATTCTCACGACATTTTCTGTTATAGTCGGCTGTAGAGATATACTTGTCAGACTCCTTGTTGTCTATGTCTTTTTTGGTAATACCCAGCTCTTTCTCAACACCCAACTCCACGGGCAGTCCGTGTGTGTCCCAGCCGGCTTTACGGTAAACCTGATAACCCTTCATCGTACGATAGCGGTTGAAGGTATCCTTGATGGCACGTGCCAACACATGGTGGATGCCGGGATGACCGTTAGCTGATGGTGGTCCCTCAAAAAACACAAACTGAGGGCAGCCATCTCTCTGCTCTATTGACTTATGGAAGACATCCTTGTCTTTCCATTCATTACGCATACGGTCGTTCACCTCTGTGAGGTTCATACCCTTGTATTCAGCAAATCTTTTTTCCATTTCTAATCCCTTTTTCGTTTATTTTCACAATTTTGGCTGCAAAGTTACGATTAAACGAGGGAAATACAAAATAAAAACGCTTTTATTTTTATTTCCGAGTGTGAGGAACTTATGTAGAGTTACGAAAAAACCGATTAAGCGAGAAATAAAAAGTTAACTTTTTTATTCGAGCCTAAGGTTTTTATGCAAAAATCGAGAGCAGAACAAAATAAATATTGAATTATTTTAAAAAGGGAAATCAATATCAATAATTATTTATACCTTTGCAAACAAAAAAACAAATAACAATGAAGATAAAAGACCGTAAGACAATAAGAAAATACTCCGACAAGGACGTTTCAAGAGAATTACTCAATGAGTTGTTAGATGTATCAATGCGCACACCCACCATGGGCAATTTACAATTGTATTCAGTGGTTGTGACACGTGACACGGAGAGAAAGAAAGCCATCGCACCGGCTCATTTCAACCAGCCTATGGTAGAGGGAGCACCAGTGGTTCTCACTTTCTGCGCTGACTTCAGACGTACCACACTATGGGCAAAAAACAGAAAGGCTGACCCGGGATACGACAATTTCCTCTCATTCATCAACGCTGCCACCGATGCCCTACTCTATTGCCAGACATTCTGCAATCTCGCCGAAGAAAAAGGCCTCGGCACCTGTTTCCTGGGTACTACGGTGTATATGCCGGAGATGATTATCGATGCCCTTGAATTGCCACAGCTGGTGTTTCCCGTTGCCACCATCACCCTCGGATGGCCTGATGAGGATCCAGCACCGACAGACCGTCTGCCACTCCAGGCAATCATACATGATGAGACATACTGCGACTACACTCCAGAAGCCATTGACACACTGTATGAATACAAGGAGTCATTAGAGGAGAACAAGGAGTTTATACGCATCAACAACAAGGAGACGCTGGCGCAGGTCTTCACAGACTGCCGCTACACACGCCGCGACAACGAGGCGATGTCTGAAGGTATGCTAAAGGCTCTCCACCGACAGGGATTTGTTAAGCATTTCTCACCTGAAACCTAAGAGCGAAGCGACCTGACAACCTCAAAACCTGACGAAACTGGAGCTTGCTATAGTTGAGTTGACCTTATAACCAACAGGCTATACCAGCCCTGATATCCCATGCGTGTGCGCTACGATACGGTTTGTAGGTATAATGCGTGCTACGGTGGTGATAGATGGCAGTGGCACTGATGCCCAAGCCTTGCCAGAGGCGTAAATACAACCCTGACCTGACATGCCAGACATTGGCGCTGCCACGATGCCCCTGGGCGTAAGAGCGCAGAGAAGGAACATCGCCACAATCGAGACGGGTGTAGAGATGGTGGTTCTCAGCATCCACAATCATCATAAAACGGTTGCTATAAAATACGCCACCATGCAACTTAACATTAAATCCACTACCAAAATGGTAGTCACGGTTGTCAATATCGTTAGGATAATCACTGGTGATACCGCCTAAGGCGACACCATTAACCCATACAGCCTGCTCAGTGCGCAGGCGTGACGTGTGCTGCCAGCAATACGCCATTCCAAGTCCAGCACTGGCAGCCTCACAAAGCTCGTATGGAGCCGGAACGAAATCCCCCGGCAGATTATTTCCCTCACGGCTTGAGGCATAATAACCGAAATGCTGATAAATGCCAACGGTAAGGGCTTGACGCTTACCATGCGCTATAGGAATACCATATAACTGCGCTACCACACGCGCCTCGTTGATTACCTGCTGACCTTTACCTCCCGTTAGGGTAAAGTCAGTCGTAAACCAATCATACGGACGGGTACGCCTGGAGTCACATATCATTCCTCTCTCCGCATGCAATGAGAGATATGGTAATGTCAATGCTGTATGCCGACCCAGTCCGTCAACAGTAACATTGGATGTCAGCCTGCGCCAACCGCCAGAGACAAGGACGGTTAGTGTGTCACCATCAGCTATCTTCTCATAATCACAATAAGACTTGCGGCGGAACATCTCGCCCGTGAGCATACGCGTTACAGCCTGAGCGGGGTTTACCAGCGCGGCGGCAATCTCTCGCCCCACACGCTCAACACCGTATGACGGCCTGCTAAGCAGACGACGGCTGAACTGATGGAGAACCTCACCGATGGCGACACCACCTGCCGGTGTGGCTAACATATCATTTACCGACGGTAACTCATTCTCACCCATCAGCTCCCAAAGCAAAGAGCCGCCAGTGGCATATAGTGCCGAGGCCCCGATGCCCATGCCGTTGCTACGAGCCGCATTATAATAAAGGGAACCATGATAAGGGTGATGGATGCAATTGGTGTAAAACTCATCCACATCATACCACCAGTGCCTCATCTTAATATTTCTACTCACTGTGGACATCGTGACGTGGGCATAGTCACCGTCAATGATAAAGCGATCCACGGAAAGGAGAGCGGCATGTAGTCCAACACACTCCGCCGCAGCGAGCCACGGGCGACGGACAACAGACCGCAGACTGTCGTCACACATCATATCAACGACAATACTGTCATGTGACTCAACAACCGTTGTCAAGGAGTCCTCATCTGCCTGTTCCGCGCACACAGACAAGCATATACTCAAAAACAACATCAACAACGGATATATCTTCACCATCAACCTTTCAATATTACATAAATGATCACAGGGGCGCAAATGAGGGGAGTAACAGCGTTAAGTGGAAGCAAGGAGCCATTGGCGGGCAACACACACAACAGATTACACAATAATGTCACAACACCACCGCAAAGCATTGTTACCGGAAGCAGCACACGGTGGTTCTCTGTATGCGTCAGCAAGCGGGCTATGTGCGGCACGGCAAGACCGATAAATGACACCGGACCGCAGTAAGCGGTAGATACAGCGGTAAGTACACCGGTAACGAGCAGTATCCACCTCATTGCCAAGAGAGGATTAACACCCATATTTTCAGCATAGTCATCACCTAACAACAAGGCATTCAATGGCTTGACTAACAGCAGCGACATCAGCAGACCTATTACCACCATGATTGTAAACAGGGGTAGCATCGACAACGACACACCGCTGAAACTGCCCATCCCCCACAACATATAGGATTTCACGCCCTCCTCTGTCGCAAAATAATTCAACAACGTTACAACTGATGATGCAAGATAGCCTGTCATAACACCTATTATCAACAGCATCACATTATTACGCACCATGGTGGAGAAGAGCAACAGCAGCAATGTCACAGCAAGGGCTCCGACCAGGGCTGCCACGAGCACGGCCATATATCCACCAAATGACAGTGCGGACATTGATGCCCCACCACCAATAGTAAGCATCACAATGGCAACGCCAAGACCGGCGCCACTACTCACGCCAAACACAGAGGGACCAGCCAAAGGGTTGCGGAATGCCGTCTGCAACAACAGTCCGCTAACAGACAACGCCGCCCCACAGAGCAATGCCGTTATCATCTGAGGCAAACGGCTCTCTATGATTATATAGCGCCACGATGGTCTCATGCCATCACCGCCCATAAGAATATCCATCACCTGCGCAGCCGGAATCGCCACCGAACCGCACAGGATGTTAAGCAACATCAGCAGCACTAACAACACTGCCAATATCACGGTTTTGGACATTAAGTGTTTAATCTTGAACATTAAAGCCACAGATTACTCAAATAAAATCGGCTGCAAAGGTAACATAAAAAGCACACACGGCAAAGAAACCAAAACGTTTTTTTGTGATGTGTAAAAGATGGCACAGAAATTGCTGGAATCTCATCAGAGGATAGAAATAACCATGCTTTCTGAAAACCCAGATTGAAATGAAGTGACAGGCAAAAGATAATAAGTTGAATTATTATTCGTTATAATATCATTACGAAGAGACATAAAACACTAATAGATTTACTATTGGACTATTTACTATTGATTTCTCAACGGGAACGTTAACGGGAACGGGAACTATTTAACACAAAACATAAAACACAAATAATAATTATGAGACAAAGAATTGCCGTTATAG
>JAGDAU010000134.1 GCA_017959365.1 Prevotella sp. | reverse complement strand
TCGCTCTTGTCACCATCCATGATGACACCGCGTTCAGTCTCTAATTTCCATGCACCAGCATTAACGTCTAACACGATGACATTCATGCCGAGGTTCATCGCGGCTTTCTGTGTTGACAGTCGCGTACGCAGACTGTTGTTAAAGAATATCATCAGTAGTGTCTTATTCTTGCCCAGAGTCTGATATTTATAACGGTCATTCTTTATCTCTTGTGCCTCAGCGAGAGCCTTCCTCAGGTCGCCCAGGTCTTCTGCATTAATAAATGTTCTCATTGCTAATAATTATTATTTTGTTATTATATTATTTTATCGTTATCTCGTTACTACGTCACCTGTTATAACGATTCTACAGAGGTAATCAATAGTAAATAGTAAATAGTTAAATGGTAAATAACTAAAAGTCTCAGTTCTTCCTGTATTCTGACGGTGACATGCCCACCCGTTCCTTGAAATATTTGCCGAGGAACGACTGGCTTGGAAAATGTAGTTGTTGTGCTATTTCCTTTATGCTCAGCATAGAGTTTTTCAGCAGCACGCGAGTCTCAAGTGTCACAAAATTGTCTATCCACTCATTAGGTGTGCGTTTACTTACTTGTTTCACCGACTCACTAAGATATTTGGGCGTTATACACAGCTGTTCGGCATACCATCCCACACGTCGCTCCTCCTTGAAATTCTTCTCTACGGAACGTATGAATTCTGTGAAGATAGCCTCTGCACGCGTCTGCCTCTTGTCTTCTGTTATCTGTGTGTGGTACATCACATTGCTGAGATCGAAGGTCATGGTCATTAGCAGTGAGCGCATAACATCGCGCCGGAAATGATGGCTTTTGTCCGCCATCTTCTCGCAAACGATGTTGAAATAGCTGTTTAGGGTTGCCACCTCCTTGGCATCAAGTCTAAAGACCGGATGATTGCGTGAGAAAATGAATATTGACGACAGGTCATGCACATCCTTTATAATCTCATGTAGGAAGTCAACTGACATCATCAGTCCGATACCACTGAAATCACGGCTGAACATATAGTTTTCCACCACCTGCCCATTGCTGATGACAATGATGTCGTTGGGACTTATCATGTGTTCCTCGGTGTCGAGGGAATATTGTGCCTTACCTTTCAGGCACAGCCCTACCATGATACCTCTTATACGTCTTGGTCCTGTTGGTAGCGGCAGATCGGCAAATTCGCGGAATATAATAAGATCGTTGTCTATGGAATCGCCTTTATAATATTCTTTTATTCTTGCGATATCTGTCTCTATCATATTGTTCGTCTTATTTACTTTTCCCATAATCTTAAAAAATCAAATCTTTATAACTGTTGGGACTGACGCTAACCGTTTTGATGATGCCGTTGGCGTGTATAGTGGTGGTGCCGCCTTGCTTACTGTGAATAGTGGCTTGTGTCACTCTGCCGTTATTCCACTTAAAGTCAAGTGTAAATCCACCTCGCGCCCTGATACCACGTATGTCGCCTGCCGACCATTCCTGTGGCAGTGCCGGAAGCAGTCTGATGTTTTTGCAGTCGCTCTGCATCAGCATTTCACAAACGCCAGCTGTACCACCGAAGTTACCGTCTATCTGGAATGGGGGATGGGCATCCATGAGGTTGGGGTAGGTGCCTCCTGAGCGTCGTTGGTCATCACCTTTGTAATTGTCTGGCGTAACGAAGGTGAGCAGTTTGCGGAATATGTGGTATGCTTGTTTGCCGTCATTAAGCCGCGCCCATAGGTTTATTCTCCACCCGGTACTCCATCCTGTGGTCTGGTCGCCTTTTTGTATCAGTGTCTGACGTGCAGCCTCTGCCAGTTGTGGCGATTTGTCGTAATTGATATGGCTGCCTGGGTAAAGGCCAATAAGGTGTGACTGGTGGCGGTGGTGCGGATCCCAGTCTTCCCAGTCGTAATACCATTCGTTCAGGTCACCCTTTGCGCCAATGGTATATGGATGCAGGCGCCGGAATGCTTTTCCTATGCTCTTAGCTTCTTTGGTTTTTGTCTCTCCACATACAGCCATCGCCTTTAGGGTATTGGCAAATAGTTCTCTGATGATTGCCAAGTCGGCGGTGCCTCCATAGCAGGTCATGCCGTGATACCCTTGTGGTGTCTTATATTCATTTTCCGGTGATGTGCTTGGTGCGGTAATCAGTTCTCTTGTGTTTTGAGAATTGGGGATAAGCCAGTCAAGACAGAAGAGGGCTGCTCCTCGCATAAGGGGCAGTGCGGTGGTTCTCAGATAGTTGATATCTTTAGAAAAGAGATAGTGATCCCAAAGGGTATTGACGAGCCATGCGCCCCCCATATTCCAGTTTGCCCATTCCGGCATCTCATTTCCTTCGCCCACGGGGTTGGTCATAGCCCAGATGTCGCTGTTGTGGCTTGAGCACCATCCCCTGTTGATGCCGTAATAATTCTTTGCGGTAAATCTGCCGTTCTCTGCTAAGGCGCTGATGAACCCGTCCAATGGTTTTGTCATCTCTGGTAGGTTGGCAACCTCTGCCGGCCAGTAGTTTTCCTCAAGGTTGATATTCACAGTGTAGTTTCCCCGCCACGGTGACCACAGGTGTGGTGTCCATAATCCCTGCAGGTTAGCCGGTACACCTTCTGTGCGTGAGCATGAGATGAGCAGGTAACGCCCGTATTGGAAATAAAGCGTCTCAAGGTATTTGTTTTTCTCACCTTTATCCGTATAGTCCTTTAGTTGCTGATCAGTGGTACGTCGGTCATCTGTGTTAGCTCCGTCAAGGTGCAATGTCATGCGGCTGAAGAATTGCCGATAGTCGGCTATGTGCCTGTCACGGAAGTTTTTGTATGAGTAATTAGCCAGATGCCATAGGTCATCGTTGGCGTTGTTGATATAGTCAGCTCCCTGACGTACGGGATGTTTCAATGCTCCGTTGAAACTTGTCTCATTGACGATGTATATTGTAACACCGTGACATCCTCTCAGACTGATACCTTCTGCTGAGGCGGATGTTATGCCGTCATCGGGTATTACTTTCACTATTGTGCAGAAATGTGTTGACTCGTTCTCTTCTCCAGTGGCATGACCAGTCATAACAATCTGATTGTTTGTGTATTTCACCTTGTGCGGTACTAATGATGTCATTGATAAGAGATTGTTGATTTCGCCGTCTTGTGTTGTTAATCTTATCGCAATTAACTTGTCTGGATTGGAGGCGAAATACTCACGGTGGTATGTGGCATCATTGATGCTATAGTCAATCTTCACAATGCTGCTGTCAAGGTCTAAGGAGCGGCGGTAATATCCTGACGGGCAAACCGTTGGGCGATCTATATCGTTATTATCAATATGCAGAATGGCAAGGGGCTGATAGAATTGTGAGTTATGCCCCTGCAGGTGATGTTGAAGGCTGTCGGCCAGTCTATAGTCTTCTCTGAAAAGCGCCTTGCGTATCTCTGGCAGCCACACGCTTGCTCCTTCTCCCTCCTGATGGTCAACGGGTTTGCCTGTCCATAGAGTTATATCATTGATGATAATGCTGTCGTTGAAAGGGTCTCCATAAACCAGTCCACCCAACTTGCCGTTGCCAATGGGTAAACTCTCCTCGAAATATTGCGCTGGTCTGTCGTACCACATCCGCATGGGTGGCTGTTGAGCGAATGCGGATATGGAGATAAATGTCAATATGAGTGATGCTATAATTTTTGTCATGGCTTGGTAATAAAAAAACACAGGGGATATGTCGTAAGGCTTATCCCCTGTGTGTATCAGTTGTCTTATTATGCGTCGATATTTGCATAGGTGGCGTTCTGCTCGATGAACTCACGGCGTGGCGCCACATCATCGCCCATGAGCATTGAGAATATCTCGTCAGCCTCGGCGGCGTTCTCAATGGTCACTTGCTTGAGCAGACGGGTCTTTGGATCCATTGTCGTTTCCCACAGCTGGTCGGGGTTCATCTCACCCAGACCTTTGTAGCGCTGAGTATGTATGCTCTTGCTGTCAGCGTCGCCGTCGGCATATTTGTCGAAGAATGCCTGACGCTGCTGTTCTGTGTAACAATACTCTTTCACTTTGTTCTTATATGTACACAGATAGAGTGGGGGAGTGGCAATATACAAATGTCCCTCTTGTATTACTTTGGGCATGAAGCGATAGAAGAGTGTCATGATCAGTGTGTCGATATGAGAGCCATCGACATCGGCATCGGTCATGATGATGATCTTGTCGTAGCGTAATTTATCAATATTGGCCTCTTTGTCGCCTTCTCCCTCTACACCGAAGCGTACTCCGATGCTCTGGATGATGTTCATAACAGATTCTGCCTCAAAGACCTTATGCCACATTACTTTCTCCACATTCAAGATCTTACCCCTTAATGGCAATATGGCCTGTGTGTAACGGTCACGTCCCTGCTTGGCAGAGCCACCGGCAGAGTCACCCTCAACGAGGAATATCTCACATTGCTTGGGGTCTTTGTTGGAGCAGTCGGCAAGTTTGCCTGGCAGTCCGCCACCAGACATCACATTCTTCCTCTGTACGCTTTCGCGTGCCTTACGTGCCGCAATACGCGCTGTGGCAGCAAGGATGACCTTGTCACATACCTGTTTGGCTTCTTTGGGATGCTCCTCAAGATAGTTGGAAAGAGCCTCGCTGACAGCTTGTTGCATCGCGCCTGTCACCTCGCTGTTTCCCAGCTTTGTCTTCGTCTGACCCTCAAACTGTGGTTCTGCCACCTTGATGGAGATAACGGCTGTCAGACCCTCACGGAAGTCGTCACCGGTAATCTCAATCTTTGCCTTCTCAATCTGCTTGGCTATGGTGGGTTCTTTATCAGAGTATGCTTTCAGCGTACGCGTCAGAGCCATACGGAAACCGGTGAGGTGGGTACCACCTTCAATTGTGTTGATGTTGTTGACGTATGAGTGGATATTATCAGTATAGTCGGTGTTATACATTATAGCCGCCTCAATGGGTATTCCCTGCTTCTCGGTCTTCAGATATATGACATCATCGAAGAGGTGTGTACGGTGACGGTCAATATATCTGACAAACTCCTTCAGTCCGTCTTTTGCGTGGAACACCTCAGTGCGTGTCTTACCATTCTCATCGGGTCTCATATCTGTAAGTGTGATGCGTATGCCGGCGTTGAGATAAGCCAACTCACGCATGCGTCGTGCCACGATGTCCCACTTGTATGTTGTAGTGGTGAAAAAAGTAGGGTCTGGCCAGAACTGCTGGCGTGTTCCTCGCTTGTCTGTTTCACCCACTACCTTTACCGGATACAGTGGTTTTCCTTTCACGTACTCCTGTTGGTATATCTTTCCATCACGGAATACCTGCGAGAGCATGTGGGTAGATAATGCGTTAACACAACTGACACCCACTCCATGGAGTCCGCCGCTCACTTTGTATGACCCTTTGTCAAACTTACCTCCAGCGTGTAGCACGGTCATAACGACTTCAAGCGCTGACTTATGCAGTTTCTCATGTTCATCAACAGGAATACCACGACCGTTGTCAAGGACTGTTATTGAGTTGTCTTCATTTATAGTTACCTCAATATCAGTACAATAGCCAGCCATAGCCTCGTCAATAGAGTTGTCAACCGTCTCGTTGACAAGATGGTGAAGACCTTTTTCGCTCACATCGCCAATATACATTGCCGGACGTTTGCGCACCGCCTCCAGCCCCTCTAATACTTGTATATTACTGGCTGAATAATTCGTCTCTTTGTTGTTGTTTTCTGCCATTGTAAAAAGTTGTTCAAAAATGTATGCAAAAATACTAAAAAATAGCCATTCCACGAAATTTTCAACCCTAAAAAATTGTTGTTTTTATAAAAATTAGTAATTTTGTAACCAACAAATAAAAAATCTATATTCTATGAACAAAAAATTATTGATTTTACTCGCTTTTGGAGGCTTTCTGGCAGCTGGATGCGGTACTGCTCATTATGATGTCAGCGGAGTTAGTCGAAACCGTGTATTGATAGATAAGAGCTATGACGCCAACCCGGATGCCAAAGCCGTGACTTTTATTATGCCGTATAAGCATACTGTAGATAGTATGATGAGTCCATTGATGGGACATACGGCTGAGTATATGTGGGCTCAGAGACCGGAGAGTAACCTGACAAATCTTCTTGCAGATATCCTGATGTGGGCGGCTCCACATTATGGTGAGAATCCAGACTTCGGTATTTATAATATCGGTGGTATGCGTGCCGCATTGCCTAAGGGCAAGGTGACATACGGAGACATCCAGGATGTGGCACCCTTTGAGAACCGTATCTGCTTTGTCTCGCTTATGGGTGATAAGGTGCTGGAACTTTTCCAGCAGATTATGATTAAAGGTGGTGAGGCCATAAGCGGTGGTGTGAGGTTGGTGTATGACAAAGACAAGAAATTGAAATCAGCCACCATTAACGGTCAGCCCGTTGACCCAAAGAAGAATTACCGTATTGTGACAATTGACTATGTTGCTGAGGGTAATGACAAGATGGCTGCTTTCCATGCCGGAACGGATAAGGTGATAGGTATGAACGAGCGTGATTTCTCACGTTTCACTATTATGGACTATTTCCAGGCTATGGAGGCCCAGGGTAAGATAGTAGACAGTAAGGTAGAGGGTAGAATAACAATAGAGGAATAACCATGAGAAAGATAATGATGATCATAGCCGTCTGCTGTATCACAATGACAGCGGCAGCACAGGACAAGCAGTTGTATATTCTGCATACTAATGACACACACAGTGTAATATATCCGTTGAGCGAGAACCTCGCCGATACGGCATTGGCTGGACGTGGAGGGTATATAAGGAGGGTAACCCTCGTAAACAACGAGCGTAAGACACATCCGGACCTTTTGCTCTTCGATAGCGGTGACTTCTCACAAGGCTCTCCTTATTATTCCTTATATAAAGGAGACGTAGAGATAGGACTCATGAACCTCATGGGCTATGATGCCGCAACAATTGGTAACCATGAGTTTGACTTTGGTCTTGAGAACATGGCTCGTATATTCCGTATGGCAAAGTTTCCAATAGTCTGCTGTAACTACGACTTTACCGGTACTCCTGTTGAGGGTACTGTTAAGCCATACATCGTGTTGAAACGTAATGGTGTGAAGATCGGTGTCTTCGGAGTATGTCCGGAGATGGAAGGTCTGGTAAGCGTAGATAAATTTAAGGGTGTGAAATATCTCGACCCCATAGCAGAGTCACAGAAAGTGGCAGACCTTCTGAAGAATAAACTGAAGTGTGATGTGGTGATTTGTATCTCTCATCTTGGTTGGAATACTGTTAACAATGTAGATGACAATGTGTTGATGAAAAAGACACGTAATATTGACATCGTGCTGGGTGGACACTCTCATACATACTTACAGCAGTTGGAATATGAGACCAACCTTGATGGCAAGCGTATCCCCAACGACCAGAACGGCAAACACGGTCTCTGGGTTGGACGCATTACCATGGATCTGAAAAAGAAATAACGTTGAAATAGTTGACAAGTTGATTAGTTGACAGGTTGTTTGTTTTACTGTCTAACAACTGATTTACTCGTCAACTGATTTACTCGTCAACTAATTAACTTGTTTACTCAAAATAGAATGAAACGACAAACATTTTGCTGTGTGACTCCTTAACGGAGTTGGTGTACATCAGCATGTTTTGGTCACGGAGCCGTTTGGCGTGGTCGGTGTCAAGGTTGTTAGTAAGACCGTAGAGGAATTTTATCTCTGGGCGAAGCTTGAAATAAGGCAAGTAGAAATCACAACCGGCACCCACTTCGACAAACGGCTCAAAACGTTTCAGGCGAATATAGTCATCATCCTTACCCGACAGGTTGAGCATGGGGTTTACACCTGCCATGATATATGGACGGTGGTTGTTGTAACGTGGCGCTGCAAAGATAAGGTCACATGCTGTTGAGAAATATGCCGTCTTCAGGTCTTGGTTCTGATGAATAGGTTCACCGTTTTCCTTTGTGTCGGTAAGGTTATGGAATGTGAGGTGACGATTGCCGAAATACATAGTAGGGGCAATACGCAACTGGAAATGAGTGCTTAACCTGAACTCACCCAACACGCCAACGGTGAATCCCGGATCCCATCTGTCCTGGTCAAGAACCACAAGCTTCTCCGCCGATGTGCCATCCTCCATTGTAATCATCTGTGGACCTACATTCTGAAACTCCAAGTCCTGTAGGTGTGCGCCCACAATTACTCCGAAGTGGAATGGTCTCAAGTCAATGTAAGGCTTGTTCTGCACTTTACGCGTCTGTGCCATTGTTGGCATTGCTAAAACCAATGATATGACTATTGTCGATACTATTCTTTTCATCATACATAATAAACGTATTTTGTCACTTGTTATTGTATGGCGTTTTATTTTGATTTTGTCTAAATTGTAAAAAAAGTCATCATCATTTGTTGGTATTTGGAAAAATAAATGTATCTTTGCAACCACAAATATTAGGTATTTGACATATACATTATTAACATTATAAATTTTATTATTATGGCATACGTAATTAGTGAGGATTGTATCGCATGCGGTACATGTATTGATGAGTGCCCGGCAGGCGCAATCTCTGAGGGTGATATCTATTCTATCGATCCAGACGCTTGCACAGAGTGCGGCACATGCGCTGATGTTTGTCCTAACGAGGCTATCAGCCTTCCATAAGCATCAGACATAAGATAATACAAAGGGCAGCCAGATGGCTGCCCTTAACTTTTGTATATTAAAAAATTGAAGGTTGAAAACGGAATGCTATTTCCTTATTTTCAACCTTCAATATTCAATTTTCAATATTCAATTTACTCGACTCCTAAAGCGCGCTTGGCATTGGCATCGTTTGGATCCACCTCCAGTACCTTTTGGTAGTATTCCTTTGCCTTTGCGTCATCGTTACCATACTTGGCATAGTAGTAGCCTAAACCACCGTACGCACTTACGAGATTACCCTTGGCATCTTCATCGAGGGTGCCCTTTGCAAGCTCATACTCAATGAGTTGCTCATAGTAAGGTACTGCGTCGGCAGGATTAATCATGTCGGCAACGTATGCCTGCATATCAAGAGCATAACCCTTCAGGTGTGGGAATTTGTTACTTAAAGTACCATATATCTCAAGAGCTTTCTTAAGGGAAGCTGTCTTCTGATCACCAGTCTGTAACTCAGCCTTCTTGACATAAATCTGTGCAAGGTTGGCAATCTCTGAGGGTTTAACATCGTTAGCCTTGCTCATGTATTTCTCGCTCAACTCAAGAGCTTTGTCAGCATCGCCCATTGCGGTGTAAACCTCTGCCATGCGCTGGTAGAGCTCAAACTTGTTAGGCTCAATATTCAAACCCTCCTGATAAGCCTTAATGGCATCCTCGTTTTTACCGAGTTCCTTAAGAGCGTTACCATAATAAATATAGTCGTTGGCAAGTTTCTTGTCCTCAACAACGCTGAAGATATGGTTGGCATATTGCAATACAGAGTTCCAGTCCTTCAGGGCATTAGCATTCCACATGGCGAGACGGGAAAGCTGGTTGTTCTTCGGGAACTTGGCAGCACCAAACTTAGCCACGTCGAATGACTGCTGGTTTCTGCCGAGTGCGAACTGAGAGATTGCATACTCACCGAGTCTGTACTCATCGAGAGTCTCAAGTTTGCACTTTGAAAAGAATTCTGCTGCCTTCTCGTAGTTCTCTGCAGTATAGAAGCTGTGAGCGGCATCTGCATCAACGGGATAGTCGGGACGCTCTTGACGCAGTTTGTCGAGAGCTCTTGCTGCCTCCTCCGGAGAACGCTTGCGATATACGTTGGCATAACGCATATAACCGGCTGGGTTCTTGGGGTCGATGTCCATAGCCTGCTGATACCACATGGCAGCCTGACCACCATCATCTTTCACAGCCTCGATGTCACCCTTTAGTACGAAGGCATCGCCAAACTTGTTTTTACTCACCTTAAGCGCCATGTCGGCATACATGTTGGCATCGTCATATCTCTTCTGTGTGAGATACATGTTGCCAAGCGCTACTAATGCCTCAGGATTTTTCTTGTTTTCCTTAAGGAACGCTTTCAGCTCGTTTTTACCCGCTGCGGGGTTACTGGGATCAGCCTTTACTGCTGTTGATACAGCCTCGAGGAGTGATCCGAAACCAGACTCTTGTGCCATTGCAGGTGCGCTCAGACCAAATATCAGGGCTCCTGCTACTAAATATTTAATCGTTTTCATAATTCTCTAATTTAAATTAATGGTAATTTTATCTTTATCTTAATCTTCTTGACGTTGTTTAAACTCTAAAGTTTAATATGGCATGGCTCACTGACTACTGGGAGCTGATGTTGACAGGTCTTACTCTCAGATCGCCAATAGCGGGCAGTATAGCGGACTTGAAAAATACCAACTGTCCTTTATATGACTGCAGGAAATTGGCGAAGCCCCATGGCAGTCCGCGACGCGGGTCGTTAAGCAATGCGTATATTGTTCTCTTTATCGGATAGCGGTCATTATAAAGGTAACCCTGGTAAGGCTTCCAGCTGTTCTCTGGTGTAGCCTTGTCCATTCTGCTAACCGACATTACCGTTATATTCTTCATAAATGTGGTATTCGTGGTGTCTCTCTTGTCATTAAGCCAATTGGACCCAATGATACCGATAGCGTTAGGAGTCTCATGAATAAAGTCAATCACTTCTTTACTTGTCTTTCCTGCCACTATGTTAGGGCTGTTGATGGGTTTACCGTTTAGCAGTGAGTCAACACAGAAGTGTACTGTGCTTGACTTTGGATTGTCAAAGACCACCTTTATCTCGCCTCTCTTAGAACCGGGGTATATATCGCTCCAGTTCTTAGCCTCACCGGTAAGAATACGCTTAATGTCGTTGACGGTGATACAGGAGTCTGTGTTGTTCTTGTTGACAATGAATGCCAGTCCGTCGTAGGCTATGGCAATAGCTTTGGCATTATAACCCTTGCCCTTGAAGTAGTCTGTCTCTTCCTTGTTGAACGCCCTTGTGGCAATGGTGAGACAAACCTTACCCTCTCTCAGCATGTTAATAGCATCTAACTCATTAGTATAGATGGGTGTCAGATGCGCCTTAGGATATGTTCCTTCGAATATATCCTTCTCTTCATTGATGATAGGACTAAAACTATCGTCAGAGGCGAACTTTGCCGCCCCTGACGAATAAGTATCCGTTCTGCCGTCCTTTGACTTCCTGTTCTGATCGCAAGAAGTCAATAGGAATACCGACAGTGTTAATCCTACTAAAACGTAGAATGATGTTCTGTTCATAATTTGCTTAGTTCTGTAGCTTAAATTGCACAGGTAGAGTGTACTTAACTTTCACTGCCTGACCGTTCTGCTTACCAGGAGTCCACTTAGGCATTGACGATACAACGCGGATTGCCTCAGCGTCAAGTGACGGATCAACGCCACGTACAACAACTGGGTTAGTAACCCTACCGTTCTCGTCAACGACGAACTGCACGGTAACCCTACCCTGAATATTGTTCTCCTGAGCAGCGGCCGGATAACGGATGTTCTTGCTCAGCCATCCCATCATGGCAGCCTGGCCGCCAGGGAATGAAGGCATCTGCTCAACCACGTCGAACACCTTGTTCTCCACAACCTGCTTAACCTCTTCTTTTGGTTTTTCTGCTGGTGGGGGAGGTGGTGGCGGAGCAACATCCTTAATAGCTACTACGTCAGTCTTGGCAGCCTCAACGGTACGGTCGGTGGTACCTTCTTTATTCTCGGCACCCACAGCGATCTTCTCGTCAAGTTTATCCTGCTGCTTGAGCTGCTTCTCTTCCTTCACGAGTTCGTCCTTCTTGATGACAGGAGGTGTGAACTGCTGTGTAGCACGTGTCTCAGGTATCACTTTCTGCGGCTCAATCTTTGGCTGCTCTTTCTTCTCAACCTTGCGCTCTTCTTTCTTCATCTCCTGCTCGATCTTCGACAGCTCAAGTGCAGCCTTCAGCTCTAACTCCCTCTTCCTCTTGTTCTCAAGGATGGTGTTCACGCCGATTGCTGTTGCCAGAATGGCTGCTGTAACGAGCATTATGATGATAGCCCAGATATTACGCTTGGTTGTACCCATGCGCAATTTATATGCACCATATTCCTTATTTCTGCCTTGGAATACTTCTTCCACCCATTCGGGTGAGTATAGATCAATTTTTGCCATTGTTCAGTTCCTTTCTTTTATTTTTCAGCATTTTCAGCGTTGTCAGCGTTTGCTGCTGCGTCGAACTTCACACCCTTCTTCTCAAGCATAGCCTGCTCCTCGGGGTTGATCTTGTCAATGACATAAGTTCCAATGGTACATAGCAACATTTCATCGAGAGCGTCTATCACGCGGGTGTACTTAGCATTGTCGGTAGGTTTGATCACTATAGTAAGTGTCGGCACCTTGCCCGATTTCAGCTCACCGCTGCGGATATCCGAAAGTTTCTTTTCAAACTGTTCCTCTGTAAGGCTCTTCTTCTCTTTCTCAAGTTCGTCACGTTCCTTCATGATTTCATTCAGAGGCATTGTGCCGTCCTCAACCTTATGGAAACGAAGTGCTTTACGTATGCCGTCAACACCCCATGATGTCTCTTTGAGCCACTCTGGATTGTTGTACTCTGGCAGTCCCTCGCCGTAATAGACGATATCGTCCTTGTCGGTGACGTAGAGTGTGACAGTCTGTGAGGCTTTGGCCTCATTCTGGTTTTCTTCATTGAGGTTCTTATCGTTACTCGGCATGGTCAACTGCATTGTCTGAGGTTTGCTCAAAGACGTACAGAGCATGAAGAACGTGATAAGAAGCATCATCATGTCCACCATCGGCGTGAAGTCAACGCGGACATTCATCTTTTTCTGCTTGCTTTCTTTTTTCTTAGCCATTTTTCTTTCCTCCGTAGTCTTTATTTGTCTTTGTGCTTACCCTCATCAGTTGTATAACTGGTGATAAGATAGTAGTGACTCTCGTCCATATCCTGAAGCTCGTTCATCACGCGCTTGATAGTCTTGTAGGGCGAGTCGGCGTCAGCTTTGAGTGCGATCTTCACGTCTGTATTGACGGTACGTGCTGCATCTACCCACTGCTGGAACTCACTCATGCCACCATCGATGGAGTCCGTAGGAATACCCGTAGCCTGCATCAGTTTGGCCTGCTCCTCGGTAGACATTGCCAGGAATTTCTTCATCTGGCTCATTGGTACACCAAACATGGCGCACTCTTTGAATTTAGCTACCTCAAGAGGGCTGAGTGAACTGTAACCTCCTGTCGATACCATTTGTTCCAAAGTCTCTCCAAGCTGCTTGGTGTTGTCAATACTCATAAACACCTTAGCATTCTTGTCGACAAAGATGTTCAACACATCTTTCTCGGGAATCTGGATCTGTGACACGGACTCCGGCGCCTTTACCTTTACCGGCTCATTCTTCACGAATGTGGATGTGAGCATGAAGAAGGTCAGAAGGAGCACCATCACGTCCGACATAGGTGTCATGTCGATCCAGACGTCGTTCTTCTTAATTTTTACTTTACCCATAGCGATAAAATTTTAAAGGGTTAGCAAAAATTAAGCCTCGTCTGTGTGGTTAGCTTCGTATGTCTGAGCAATTGAATAACCTACCTCGTCAAGTGCAAATGTCAGCTTGTCAATCTTGTTGGTAAAGTAGTTGTAAGAGATAACTGCCACCCAAGATGTTGCGATACCGAAGGCTGTGTTGATAAGAGCCTCAGAAATACCAGTAGAAAGAGCTGCAGAGTCAGCACCACCACCAGAAGCCAGAGCTGAGAATGAACGTATCATACCTGTTACAGTACCGAGAAGACCGGTAAGAGTACCGAGGGTAACGATAGTTGCAATAATCGGGAGGTTCATTGTCAGAGTAGGCATCTCAAGCTGTGTTGCCTCCTCGTGAGCCTGCTGGATCTTTGCCACTTTCTGACCTTTCTTAAGACCAGCTGCAGTCTCCATGTCCTTGTAAGCGTTCAGAGAAGCCTGTACAACATTAGCTACAGAACCCTTCTGCTGGTTGCAGAGCTGCTGTGCCTTAGCGAAGTCCTGAGCGTTCAGGGCAGCCTTGATGTTCTGCACGAACTTGGTGAGAGAGCCCTTACCGAAAGCGGTACGCAGAGCGAGCAGACGCTCGATGCTCAGAGCGATCACAGTGAGAAGCAGGGTGTGGATAACAGGTACCACAACACCACCTTTATAGATGGTACCCCAGATGTTAGAATCGAGAACTTCCTTAGTATTGTCGCCGTCAACGAAGTGACCCGGAGCACCGAGGAAGAACTTGTAGAAACATACTGCGATGATGAAACATACGATGATGATCCAGAACGCATTTCTAACACCGTTAAAGCCCTGAGATTGCTTCTTCGGGGCTACTGCTTTTTGTTGTGTAGTTGCCATAATGTTTTAATTAAATGTTTAGTTATAAATAAATTTAAAGTATAAAATATTTCACCAGATTTAACGTCAAATGCCTATTTGTTAGGGTAATAGTTCTTCTCCTGTGTTTTTATCCCCGCAAAGATAGCAATTAATTGATAACTATAACGGTATTTAACACAGTTTAACATTTAAAACGGTGTTTTTTTCTCCTTGTGTTTGATATAACGCTATTTTTGCGGGATTATTTTAATTTTGACAGTGATTTTTTTATTCTCGACATTGCCTCGCGGATATTATCATCGCTTGTGGCGTAACTCATGCGGAAACACTCAGGGTCACCGAACGCATCACCACCTACCGTTGCCACGTGTGCGTCCTCAAGCAGGTACATGGCAAAATCACTGCTGTCACGGATGATGCGTGAACCATCGCTCTTGCCGAAGAAATAGTCGCACTTGGGGAAGAGATAGAAGGCTCCCTCCGGCTGGTTGACTTCTAATCCAGGAATGTCTTTAGCTAAGCTGACGATGAGGTCACGACGGCGCTGGAATGCCTGACGCATCTGCTCAACGCAGTCTTGAGACAGGTTATATGCCGCCTCTGCTGCCTTCTGACTGACAGAACACGGACCGCTGGTGTACTGACCCTGCAGTTTGTTGCAGCCCTTTACAATCCATTCCGGAGCAGCGATATATCCTATTCTCCATCCTGTCATGGCGTATGCCTTTGAAACACCGTTGACAATGATGGCGCGCTCTTTCATTCCCTCAAACTGTGCTATGCTCTCATGACGCCCTATATAATTAATGTGTTCGTATATCTCATCTGCAAGCACATACAGTTCGTCATGCTTGAGGATAACCTCTGCTATGGAGCGTAGCTCTTCCTTTGAATAGACGCTGCCGGTGGGATTGCTGGGTGAACACAGTATGAGCATCCTTGTCTTTGGTGTGATGGCTCTCTCAAGCTGCTCAGCAGTCATCTTGAAGTCCTGGGCAAAACCAGTGGGAACAATCACCGGCTCACCGCCAGCCAGTTTCACCATCTGTGGATAGCTGACCCAGTAGGGGGCGGGTATTATCACCTCCTCACCATCATCCACGAGTGCCATGATGGTATTGCATACACTCTGTTTCGCTCCGTTGGAGACGAGTATCTCATTCGTAGTGTAGCTGAGGTTGTTCTCTCTCTGCAGTTTGTCTGCGATAGCCTGACGCAGGTCTATATATCCCGGTACAGGTGAGTATTTGGAGAAATTGTTATCGACGGCTTTCTTGGCCTCCTCTTTGATATGATCGGGGGTGTTGAAATCAGGCTCACCCACGCTGAGGTTGATAACGTCTATCCCCTGTGCCTTCATCTCGCTGCTCTTCTGCGACATCGCCAGTGTTGCTGACGGTGACAGGCGGTTCAGTCTGTTTGATAATCGTGCCATGTTATATTTATTATTTGACTATTTCTTCGTGATTATTTACTTTTTATAGGTACTCAGGCGAGCAAAGCTCGGAGTCCGATTTTCGATTTTCTATTGATATGATTTGCTCTTGAGAGCCAAAACTATTTAACACAAAACATAAAACATAAAACACAAAACTATAAGTGCAGGTTATGCCCCATGCGCTCTTTCTTTGTCTTCAGGTATTTGTAGTCATATTCGTTGGGACTAATCTCAAGGGGTACGTTTTCCACTACCTCAAGACCGTATGCCTCAAGGCCCACCCGTTTTATGGGGTTGTTGGTCATCAGCCGCATCTTGTGTATTCCGAGGTGGCGTAACATCTGTGCCCCACAGCCGTAATCGCGCTCGTCGGGCTTGAATCCTAAGTGTACGTTGGCGTCAACGGTGTCAAGGCCCTCCTCCTGCTGCAGTTTGTAGGCGGCTATCTTGTTCATCAGTCCAATGCCCCTGCCTTCCTGCTGCATGTATATCACCACACCCTTGCCTTCGTCCTCAATCATCTTGAGGGCTTTATGCAGTTGCTCACCGCAATCGCAGCGTTTACTGCCAAGGATGTCACCGGTGGCGCATGAGGAGTGTACCCTCACCAATACCGGCTCATCTTCCTCCCATTCGCCTTTGATAAGCGCCATATGCTCCAGTCCGTTGCTCTTCTGTCTGAAGGGCACTAACTTGAAGTTTCCGTATATTGTCGGCAGGCTCACATTGTCGCCAACCTCTATAAGTGATTCTTTCTGCAGGCGGTAGGCGATAAGGTCTTTGATGGTTATGATCTTCATATCCCATTCTTGTGCCATCTCCTGCAGTTGTGGCATGCGTGCCATCGTACCGTCTTCATTCATAATCTCCATCAGCGCTCCGGCAGGGTAGAGACCTGCAAGGCGGCACAGGTCGATGGCTGCCTCTGTGTGTCCGCTTCTGCGCAGCACGCCATTATCTTGCGCGTATAGGGGGTTGACGTGTCCGGGTCGTCCGAAGGTAGTTGGTACAGAGGCGGGGTCTGCCAATGCCCGTATCGTCTCAGCCCTGTCGTGCGCTGACACGCCGGTGGCGCATCCCTCTAATTTGTCGATGGTGACGGTGAATGGTGTTCCGAGCATGGATGTGTTCTCTTCCACCTGCTTAGGCAAATCCAGTTCCTTACAGCGGCTTATGGTAATGGGTGCGCAGAGCAGTCCCCGCGCGTTTTTCAGCATGAAGTTTACTTTCTCCGCGGTTATCATCTCCGCGGCAATTATCAGGTCGCCCTCATTCTCGCGGTCCTCATCATCCACCACGATAACGAATTTCCCTTCTTTGAAGTCTTTTACGGCATCCTCAATGCTACTTATCTTAAAATTCTGCATAAAAATATGAGTATCTTCTGTTTGGACTGCAAAGTTACAACTTTTTTGTAAAACAAGCAAGATAATGACTTTTTTTAATTAAAACCTTATAATCTCATAAGTTGGCTAAAAGGTCTTCTGCCGTCTGTTCACCATCCTTTTTGTCCAAATCTACACTTTTTACCCCACATTTGGACGAATCTCTCTGATTCGCTCATTTTTCTTTTATACCTATCAAAGCCTAAATGCAAACATTTTACACCATATTTAGGTTTAATCATATGCCATTTCAACTATTTTTATAATAAATAGTTAAAAACTTGGCAAAATATTTGGTTATTCGAATATTTATTATTATATTTGCAAAAGAAATAGAAGTTTGCATTATCGGCAGTTTGCGCTTGAATGCAAACAACTATTATAAAAAAGATATGCCAAACGGCATATCTTTTCATTTATTATATTCGGGGTCAAACCCTATATAATTGCCTTATTTTATTATTTCCATATTTATGTTTTATAAACTCGACTGGTGTTTTGTAATGCAGTCTTTTTCTGGGTCTGTTGTTGATTCTTTTCTGTACCATATAGATGTCTTTATCTGTTATGTTTGCGAAATCCGTCCCTTTAAGGAAGTATTGTCTGACCAATCCGTTTGTATTTTCGTTGGCACCTCTTTCCCATGAGTGGTATGGCCTTGCAAAGAAGATTTTCATTTTCAGAGCCTTTGCAATGCGTTGGTGCTTAGAGAACTCCGTACCATTATCCGCGGTCATCGTATGCAGTCCCTTTCTTATCGGCTTTAGTGCGGCGATGGCTGCGGCGGCCAATGGCTCTGCCTCCTTTGAGGGAAGTTTTCGCATGATCAGGAAGCCTGACTCCCTGTCATTGATTGTCTTGATGACGTTCCGTCGGTTTTTCCCCACAATGGTGTCAATCTCCAAATCCCCGAACCTGACTTTCTCATCGACGACCGCAGGCCTTTGTTCTATCCCGACACGTCCAGGTATTCCCCTGCTCTTATAGGATGAGCCGCGCTTGTTATAGCGTCTGCCCCTATGGCGCAGATACTTATACAGAGGCTTTCCCCATTTGTGTTTCTCCTCCCACACATACCTGTAGATGGTCTCATGCGAGATGGGCGGCAATCCCAGCGCACGCCGTCTTCCGGATATCTGTTCGGGAGACCACTGCTCCTGCGTGATCTTCCGGTCAACGTAAACCTTCATCTCGTCAGTCAGGACAGTATAGTGCTTTCTTGCGCTCATCCTCTTATCTGACATCTGTTGAGCTTTTTCCGCATTATACTGGCCATGTGGGGCTTTGTTACGCATTATCTCCCTGCTGATGGTGCTGCGGTGTACACCAAGAGCCCTGGCTATATCAATTAGACGTTCTTTATTTTGCAGCCTGAAAAATATTTCGTACCTTTGCTGCATAGTTAGATGCTTTGCCATATTTGCAACTTATGTGGGAGTTCGTCTGCAAAGGTAAGCATTTAATGTCGGGGATGAAAGAACATATGGTTCTTTTGTCCCTTTTTGGTTAGCCGTGCATACTTACTCATGTACCACTGTTGTAGCATTATCAATTTGAATTCCAGAACGGCGATTTTGTTTTAACACGAGAATCGAAAATTTTGGAGCGGGTGGGGGCGAGGAGGC
>JAGDAU010000133.1 GCA_017959365.1 Prevotella sp. | reverse complement strand
TACTACGCGCCTGCCATTGGGTGTCACAATGCTGTCTATATCGGCAATGAGGTACTGACGGGGTTCAACGCTAACGTTAACGTTAACGGGAACAGTATTGACGTTGGAAATGATGATGGAAACGATATCGTCGTGCTCCTGGCCTTGCAGGTCGAGATGAGAATGGGATATTGACGCCCCATTCTGCATCAATAGAGTATCAACAGCTCCATTATGCAGATAAACCCTTATGCGCTTGTTGCTCTGCGCATTGGCAGCAGCCACGACAAGGAATATAGAAAAAAATATAATCAGTATTCTTCTCATTATATTTCTCTTAATAAATATTATATCTCAACTTTCGCAAGCTTCAGTTTCGTCAGGTTTTGAGGTTATTAGGTCGCTTCGCTCTCAGGTTTCAGGTGAGATAACCTCACAACCTTATAACCTCATAACCTAACAAGTTGAGCTAATGCGAAACTTGTATATTATATTCTAATGCACAACACCTCCAGTATTACCTGTACCGGCATTACCATTGCCAGACGTCTCACCACTGGTTTGCTGACTCTCTCCTTGGTTGTGACCACCAGTTATGTCGCCACCTCCGCCTTCCTGTATGCCGGCTGTCGTTACCGGACGTACGAAGAGGCCATAGAAACGTGTCATAGCATCTGTGGCAGCCTCTGCCGATGTACCATGAAGGATGTAGGCGTCAGAAGCATTGTAGAGTGATGATGTCCAATAATATGTATCACTGTTTATCATCTGGTAATACGTACCATCCTGATAACCCGCTGCCGGGAGGAATATGCTCTTATCCGTGAAGCCTGTCTTTCTACTGGTCACAAGATAACCTGGCTGGCCATCCTGATTTGTCCATTGCCACTGACAGCTGTCCACAAGCACCTTCATATCCTGTATGCTCGGCATACGCCATGTGCCACCCCACTTTATCTTAGCCACATCATTGCTGGTGTTGGAGATATCATTGCCTATATCCTCGTAAGCGTTAATGTAATGTTTATAGGTGTCGATAGTGTAACTTGATTTGTTGGCATTCGTCTCACCCCAAGCGTAGCGGTTACCATAGTCTGATGATGTCTGGGCCCCCATATTAATGCTTGCCCACTTGACACCGTATCCAAGGTCTATAAGCTCAAGACCGAATCGTTTCACTTCACCATAATAGGTGTCAGACCCTACCTTGACGTATGCACGATAGTAATATGTGGTGTCCTTAGCATACTCTGTTACTCCGCTGAAGATTATCTCATCACCAACGAAAGCGGCTGCGACATTCTTGATGTTTTCATCATTGATGGCAGCATCCACGGTGAGGTTATTAGGATTGAAACCAACAATGAATCCTGTAGTGAGGTCATTGCGTGTCATACCGCCCTCACGGTTCTCTATCGCCACAGCACCATAGAGACGAGGCTCAGCAACGCCAACCTGCCAGTTGGTGCTATCGGTAGTAGCATAGACACGAGTGTCATCATATAGCGTATAATTATACTTAGCCACCGGACGGATGACATATCCCATGTAACGAGACACGGCTGTTATGGTGCGTGAGTTACCATTGAAGTCTGCACCGTAAGCATTGTCGTTGCCGTATCCCTGCGTAACGTCAAGGTTGGAGGTCCACATAGACACCCTTGTGCCATTACCAGAGAGTGATGTGCCGTTCATGTGACCCATCTTAGCGATAAAGATACTATCTCCGCTTGGTCCTACAACCTTATACATCGGTTGGTCGTATTTGACAACCTCTGTCCATGTGCACTGCTCCAAGAGCTCACGTATATCATTGTCTGTAGGCATACGCCAGATACCACCCCAGTTGACATGGGCTGCGTCATGGCTGCTGCCACTGATATCCTTGCCAAGATCCAGCTTGGTGTAGTTAGACGTGGTGAAGTTATTACGTGGTGCTGTCTCACCCCATGCGTAGTAGTCGCCACGGTTGTCCGGACTGCTCTGACCAAGATCAAGGTTAGACCATAGGAGACCAGACGGGAGACCAAGGTCAACAATCCTACGTCCGAACTCACGTTCGTTAGCATAGTAGAACTTACCATCCACCTTACAGTAAGCACGGTAGTAATAGATGATGTTGTCCTGTATATCAGGCACGTCACAATGGAACACCCCACTTGCCACAAGTGCCACTTCGCCCTCACTGGTATTGAGATACTGTACACCTTGTGGCAGCACTGTCTCCCCATTGGTCAGACGAGTCCTGCTGTCAGTATAATACACAAATCCTGTCTCTGTAGCGAGCGAGTCATAACGCAGTCCTAATACGTATCCATAGAGTCTTGCCGTTGTCTGACCAACCTCCCACTGTACGCTGTCGGTAGTCATATAGACCTTCGACTGATCCTGCAATGTGTCATTGACCATGGCAACAGGACGGACAGTGAAACCATACCATCTTGAACAATTAGTTAGTATGACATCGCTTAGTGCCGGTTGACCATTACTCTTATAGTTGTCATAAACCCATGCTTCTGTCGTCTCTTTGCCCGGGATAGCAGTAGATGTCCATGTTATAAGCCTCCATGTCGGCTCTATATGATTGTTATTATTATAATATCCTGTACGTGGCAGATAAATCTGCTTACCATTATTCTTACTGGTGAAGAGATAGCAACTCTTGCCGTAGAGAGTTGCCTCCGACAATGTACAGTTGGCAATCAGTTCCTCATATTCTGTCTTTGATGCCATACGCCAAGGACCCTGCCAATTAACTTGAGCGGCATCGTATAGCGTTCCACCGATATCATCACCAAGATTCATATTTCTAAGAATATAGTTACCGTCTGTCTGGTTTGTCCTTGGTTGTGTCTCACCCCAAGCATAGAAGCTACCATTGTCATACGGGGCCTGTGAGCCAACATTGATGTTAGCCCAGCGGAGACCGGAAGGCAGACCGAGGTCAACAAATTCCAAACCAAACATCTTGGTGCCGTAAATATTATTTGCGGCATCAACGGAAGCGTAGATCACATGACCGTTGTTCTGACGTATGAACGCACGGTAGTAATACTGTTTCTCCTCAATATTGTCAATCTCACATACAAACTTACCACTGACGATACTGTCGCAGAGGATAATCTGTGAATTATTGTCGATATCAATATCTGGTGTATGACCGATAATGAAACCTATCTGCAGCGAACTCTTTACAGACTCTGTGATATTTGCCGTAGTAGCGCATAGGCGTGCCTTGGTCATACCCACCTGCCAGTTGGTGCTGTCGGTTGTAACCGTCATAGACGCCATGGTCACAGGATCACCATAATAACTGTTTTCACCAAGAATTATGAAGGCTCGTACATAGAACTGCTCGGCACTGCCACCAGCCGATACGATTTCGTCCATATCCTCATTGCTGACATCAAACTTATATCCGCCATTGTCGGGAGCTGTTCGCGAATAGGATTTAAGGAGACCACTCGATGAGTCAAGAGTCACATCAGCTGTCGTACCAATGACAAAACCCTGAGTAATTACTGTTACATCCTCATCCAAACCACGCATTGTGCCATACAACTCCTTTGAGTTATCTGTATCGCTTGACACCACCGGATCTGTGCGTACGAAAAGGAACTGTCCCTGCGGTGTCTCATAGTTACTCTCAAATACTGGACGTATAGTCATTCCCAAGAATTTAGAGGCATATTGAACGCTTGAGTATGAGGTATGCTGATAATAAGAGTATGTGTTGTTGTTTTCCGTTGCCGACCAGTTGTAGCCAGAGCCAGAATTTTTGAGTGTCGTACCTTCATAATATCCGGCAAAAGGTATGAAAATTGTACTGTCGGCATTTGTCTTGTTTACAACACGGTATCCTGTGCGCGTAGTCTGCTCATCCTCATTGGTTATAGTCTCTGAGGTCCATGTGCACTTAGAGCGCAGCTCATTGAGTTCCACAGATGTAGGCATACGCCAGCAGCCACGCCATGTAGCAGCCACTACATCATAACGCGGGTCTCCGCTGATGTCTGATCCGATACTCGTATTTGCTCTCGTATCAGTGTCATAATAGGCATAGTTGGCTTGCGTGTAGCTGTCTTTGGTTGATAGCTCACCCCAAGCATAATAGTTACCGAGGTCTTCCTCTGTGATGGCACCCATATTGATATTCGACCACTTGACAGATGTGCCCATATTGATGGCCTCACGCTCCATGCCGAATTTCTTCACCTTGCCGAAATAGGTCTCCTCATTCTCCTCACCGACATTCTCCTTGGCATAAGCGCGGTAGTAGTATGCCTTCTGCTTCACATCCGCATTAGTAAGCCCATTGAATGATAGTTCCCCATCAGGTGTGAGAGCGATATCTTGTTCAGCATTGGTGAAATTCAGGTTTTTGTTGAAACCCCATATAATACCCACATTATTGTTAGGCAGGTTGACAGAGCCGTAGAGACGGGCCTTCTCTCCAAACGCCCACTTGGCGCTGTCTGTGAATGCAGCAAAGAATGAGTGTACATCAATATTAGATGTCACAGGATAAACATATCCACCCTGAATACCATTAGTAAGGCTAATATTCTTTATCACCGTAGTGTCTATTTCGCTCTTGGTGTCATGGAGGCGATAATAGACGGTCAGCGGAGTGGCGTCAACCTGTGGAGCCATAACCATATATGCTACGAGGGTGTCTTGTGCTGTCTCTGCCTGATGAGGTAACTGGAAGTTGCTTGTGACAAGCGTTATGCTGTCGCTTCCAGTGCCGGCTACAAGTGCCACACCCTCCGGAGACAAAGTGTATGTACCGGCAATCTTTTTATCGTTACCGGCTTTCACAGCCACCGACTTGAGCTGTATGGTGTTTAGTTTATCAACCCTTGGCAGGAAACAGACAACACCCGTCTTGTGGTCAAGGGCAAACTCATATACGCTGTTAGCCCTTCGGTATGCTATTGCCGTACCGCAGTCGCCACTGAGTCCCAGGTGATCGCTGCTTGTGGCTCCTGTCTGTGTCTGAGTGGTGGGAATGGTTACAGTGTTAAAATTATAATCATTATACTCCTTCTCACCAGGATAGTAAATCACATACTGATCTGCCATAAGAGTATCGCTTTGGAAATGGAAGTACCCATTTGCCAAATTATAGTCTCCTTGTACGACATCAGAACGGTCGCCAGATGGAAGGAAGATGCGGTCGCCACTGCCTCCATAGCCCCTACGTGTCCATTTATACACTACAGCGTCACCGGGAGAGCCGGGGAAGTTACCGTGTACAGAAGTCTTCCACGGCAGTCTGCCAGCCGCAGCGTTGGTATTTGATTGTGCGGTTCCCATAAAACTGATGAGTCTGCCACATTTAGGCATGACAACGTGGTCTACCTCTTGTATAGGGTAGACACGCTCGCCGCCCACGAGCCGCAGACGGAGAGTCGATATATCAGGTTGTTCCACTCCGTTGGCATCGAGGCGTGAGTGATAAATGTCACGCACATTGTTAAGCAGCAGCGTATCTGTTACGCCGTCTGTCTTAAATACCAGAATAGTGCCCTGTTCATCCTGTGCCATGGCGGGAACCAAAGCCATACACAGCAGAAGAGCCATCATCAGTCTTTTCATTATGATTAAATTTTTAAGTAATAAATAGAAATAATTAGGTACTATAGATGCAATAGTGCTAATAGTGCAATAGATGCTATAGTTCTGACTTTACTTCTTTGTTATCTTTGTTGATATATTAGCGGCTTTAACGAGGTATATACCACGCTGGAAGTCACTGAGGCTGACATTAGCACAACCGTCATCACCCACCGTCTCTGTGGTCATCAATTGTCCACCAGCACCATAGATGTATATCTTACTTCCAGCAGGCAGCCCGCTGAAAACAATCATATCACCATTGAGGCTCATGCCGTTATTGACACCGTCTGTCTCAACACCGCTGATAGCCGTGTCTATCCTGTCCTCATAATTAAAATACTCAATCTCTTTCATCGAATAGGTCACCTCTGTGTTGGATGTCTTTATGATAACATCACTACCAGAGAATGTTATCACCGGCTCCTCATTAAGCAACACAAAACGCTGTGTAATGCCAGAGGTCAGGTGAATAACCAATTCATTTGACGCCATTGCCGTAGCCACTCCAAGCAACAAGCAGCTAACGACGGATAAAATAATTCTTTTCATACCTTTTATGTTTTTTGTTTATTCTTTTCTGTTATTATAATCTGAGAAATCAGAGTATTCAGAGTAATCGGAGTACTCTGAATATTCCGATTTACTCATTACCCTCTATACCACCGCCTATCTGACCGGAGCCGGCGTTGCCGCCCTGACCATGCACATCCTTATGCGGATTGAGTATTGGTCGCATGAGGAGTGCTGTCTGACGTGCCTCCAACTTGTCTGGTGTACGGTTGGTGGTATCTATCTTCAGTGTTGTGGCCTGTGTGTTATCACCGCTGCCCTGTTGTGATGTCCAGTAATTACCAAGAGGCAGGAAAATCTTGTTTCCGTTCTTACCGGTGATGATGTAACCATTTACGTCCCATGTCCATGTACACTCATTGATAAGCTCGTTGATATTATCTATCGACGGTAAGCGATACATAGTGCCGAGACGCTGGTGAACGGCATCATAAACTGTACCTCCAATAAATTCACGGTCGGCACTCACAGTATAGTCACCATTCTGCTTATTTAACGCTGTCTCACTGACACGCGGGGCTGTCTCACCCCAGTAGTATCCATCGCCAGCTGTCTCATTATTATCTGTACCGAGGTTGATATTGACCCACTTGTTGCCGCTTGACAGACCAAGGTCTATAAGCTCTGCTCCGAATGACAATATCTTACCGGTGTGGATAACACCCTGATATTTGGTGTATGCCTGATAATAGTAAGTACCAACCTTCACAGTATCGATGTATCCGGTGAAGACAACAGCATTGCCTGCTGCGAGTGACGGATCATCCTTCCACTCTAAGGTAGCGAGCCTCACCGCTTTCTTGTCAGACATGTCGCTGCTGGTAGCATAGTAGAATCCTACCTCTAAGCCCTCTGCCGGTTTCACACCCTTGACGTGTGCATAAAGGTGTCCCTCGTTTCCAAGTCCCCACTTGACACTGTCGGTGAAGAACGTGTAGTCAGTCATCTCTAACGGTTTGCCGTAACTGATATTGGTACCATCGGTGACGTATGCACGTACATAATAGACATCACCTACGACAAGTGTTTTAAGCTGTTCGTCAGTGAGAGAACAACTATATGGACCGTTAGCTACTGCCTGCTGCTCTACATATAGTGATCCTTCAGCACCTTTCTCCACATCCGTTGATGTACCGACAACGAAGCCCTGTGTGAGGTTGTCACCCTCATTCTGCAGACCGAGCATAGTACCCCAAAGAGTGTTTTGCGTACGGTTGGCTGCATATGAGATGCTGTCTGTACGGATGAAGATGTCACGTGTGCCAAGCTGTGCGTTGCTCTGGTAAACAGGACGTATCGTCAGACCTAACTCACGCAAAGAAGTAAAGAGGGTCTCATAATTGTTACTGTACTTATAACCCGACTCCGAGAATCCTAAGCGGTAAGCATTGGACGATGTAGCAGAGCCGTTAGGCGTTGCCGTCCAGTAATAACCCTGAGTATCGTTCTCCTTGTTGTAGGTAATCTCGCGGTATCCAGCGGCAGGAAGGAATATCTTCTGGTAGGTGGCGGTATTCTCCACCCAGTAACCCTGAACACCATCCTTGGTGCCCCATGTCCACTTACAGTTGGATATCAACTCACGCATTTCCTCGTCTGTTGGCATACGCCAGCATCCACCAAACTTCCTTGTGGAGATATCCCACTGAGAAGCACTGATATTTGTACTGATGTCCAAATACTGGTCATTGACATTATGCAGGTATGTCACTTTGGTGTAACTGCGCTTGACAAGCGTGTCACCCCATGCATAGAAGTCACCATCCTGTTCCGGTTGTGTGGCACCCACGTTACGGTCTGCCCACTTCACAGAGAGTCCGAGGTCAACAGCCACCGGCGTCTCACCCTCAGTGGACTTCGTAGTGAAGGTCTTTATTGAACCGTAATAGTATGTGTTACCCTGCTTGACATACGCACGATAGTAATACATCATACCCTCATTAAGACCTGTGACGGTGGTACGATATTGCTTGTTCTGACCAACCTCACTGCTCTGAACGGTAACATCTGTGACATCTGCGGTCATATCAGCCTTTCGTGAATACTGGAAGCCAATAGTCTTGCCATCGTAAGAAGAAACGTTAACCATACCAATGAGTGTTGCCTGAGAAGTCAGCACATTTGTAGTGTCAATAGTCGCAACCATTGAGATAACCGGACGTACCATCATGCCGAGGTAGCGTAAACCAGTGACCTGAGTGTGGTTGTTTGTATTCTCACTGTTCTCTTTCAGGTAATATGCCTGACTGTTGTCTGCCGCTACTTTAGTAGCAGTCCAATAGTTACCCAGGGGCAGGAAGATGCTGTTGGTATTACCCGCCTTAGCACTGGTGACACGATATCCGGGCACACCATTGAGTGTCTCTGTAGTCCATGAGCAATTTGCGAGCAACTCTGAGAGCTCTGTGCTGTTAGGCATACGCGAACCGGGAATCTTTATCGCTGCTACATCATACTTATCGCTGGCACTGATGTCGGCGCCGATATCAGTATAACCCTTTGTTGTATGGTATGGATAACTGTCTTGTGTGTACTCACTACGCACCTCTGTATCACCCCATTGATAATGGTCAGCGGCATCAGAAGGCACCTGTCCACCAACGCTCACTGTTGCCCACTGCACACCTGATGGCAGTCCGAGATCAACGAAGTCGATACCCACAGGCTTAGCGTTAGGAGCAAAGTAATACTTATCTCCATACTTGATAAACGCACGGTAATAGTATGTTCCTATCGGCAGCTGTGGTAGCGTAGCGGAGAACATGGTATTACCAGTCTCTACATCCGTAGCCTGCATAGCCTCGGCCGGCAGGGATGCACCGTCAGCCACAGCATCATCAGTGGTAGTAATGATGAATCCACGTTCCTGAATGTTGTCCACCACAGTCTTTGAACCTACGATAGAGGCATATACATTATTCTCTGTGTAACCGGCACGCCAGTTGGTGCTGTCCGTACGCAAGAATATCTTGTTGTCATCATCTAATGTAGTGTTAAACTGAGCCACCGGTCTGTATCCCCACTCATCCGGGTTATTGGATGTGAGGTATATATATTTGGTGTTGTCGGCCTTGCTTGTCACCTTATATACTGATGTGCCATAAAGCGGTACCTGAGACCAGATGAAGTTATTCTCATCGAGCAGCAACTCCTTCTCTGCATCCGTAGGTGTACGCCACAGGCTACCAAACTCAACATTTGCCGGGTCAGCGGTGGCGTACTCACCAGTGGGTACACCATTGAGACCGATCTGTTCTGGTGATGCTGCGTCAACATTAATGTTTGACCATGTGAGGTCTGGTGTGCCAAGATCAACGGAAACAAATCCGAACTGCCTTGCGTCACCCCACCAGTACTGAGTACCATCGGTAACGTATGCACGGTAGTACCATACGCCGTCATTGAACTCATCAAGCTCATTGGCAGCCTTGCCAAGCACACCGACATAGCCACCGCTGCCATCCTTGGTCTGCTTGCCTGGCAAGAGCCTAATGGCATTAGTCTGCGTGATGGCATCGGTAGTACCGATAGCAAATCCTGTTGTATAGTTATTAGCCTTGGGCATATTGAGTACGACAGAATAGAAACGTATGGTGTCTTGCTTATAACGCCAGTCGGTACTCTCTGTACGCACATAGAAGTTCTGGTACTTAGCCTGAGCTACAGGACGTATGGCGTTACCCCGCCAACGGTAATTGTCGGCGATAATACCCTTCTGGAACACACTTGCAGAATCGATGAAACAAACCTCGCGTGCCTCTTTATAACTTGTGGCACGGTTACTGCTCCAGTAATAACCACGGCTCACCACGTCATCATCATGATTGACGGCTTGCTGGTATCCATCCTCACTGGTTGCGTAGTCATAGTTGGTGTCACGCTCCTTAGGATTATAATAGTTGTTAGGCAGGAAGATACTGTTGCCGTTAGATTTACTCTTTATCCTAACGCCCGGCACATGGGAGATGGTGTCTGGCTCCCAGTCGCACTGCTGTATCAGCTCACGCCACTCCTCATCACCCGGCATACGCCACAGCCCACCGAGGAACTTGTTGGCCACGTCGGTAGAGTCGTTACCACTGATATTAGAGCTCAGTTCACGGTAACTCTGGTTGACGGCGTTGAAATACTTATAACCAGGCTCTGAGAAGGCATCCTTGGTTGTTGTCTCGCCCCATCCGTAATAATCGCCGTGGTCTTTCTCCTTCCAAGAACCCATGTTGACATTAGCCCACTTGGTGCCGGAGGGTAATCCGAGGTCAACCATAATGATACCAAACTCCTTGACATCACCATAGTAAGTTGTGGGCTCTCCGTCCACCTCAAGGTAAGCACGGTAGTAGTACATCTGATCATTAGAGAGGTTCTGGACAGTATATCTGAACAGACCATCATCATTATCCGGGGTCTTACACTCATACTTCTGCGCTGCCGACCAATTGTCCTTGTCAAGGCTCAGATAGAAGCCATAATGGGCATTGGTAGAGGCGTTAAGGTTCTTAAGACCCAATACGGTTCCATAGAGAGTTGCTGATGACTCTCCTGCCACCCATGACGTACGCTCTGTAGAGATACTCATCTTCATACCCTTATTAAGTGAGCCCTTAAGGGTAACATTGATGTAAGCCATAGGCCGGATGAGATGACCGTGATAACGGTAGTGGTATTTCATCAGACGATGCTTGGAGCCAGCCTGAATACCAAAGGCGTTACGGTCACGTGGTGCACGTGAGGAGGTCCACAGCGGAGCATATTCCCATGGGCCGTCCCTATAGCTGTGAGAACCACTGATTGTCCACTGCGGTACTCTGTCATACGACTGTATGAATATGCTGTTGCCGTTCTTACCAGTTACCTTATAACCCTTGACATTCATGTTATAACTGTTACTTTGCGGCTCATAACGGTAAGAGACAGAGTCTGTCCATACACAACTGTCCACAAGCATCTGCAGATCCTCCTCCGAGGGCATAGACCATGTTGCTCCACGTCCACCGTATAGCTCGTTCTTGTCGAAGTCATAATCCCACAGGACGTGGGCGGCGTCGTATATTGTACCCTTCAACTCATTACCGAGATTGTTATACTCATCATCACCTGAAGAGTAATAGTACTTATAGTTGCTGAAGAGATAAGAGCCTTTGTTGGCATCTGTCTCACCCCAGGCGAACTGGCTGTAATTGGCATCCTCAGCAAAGCGGTTGCCGACACTGATGCTTGCCCACATCATTGGCAGACCTAAGTCTATGAACTCCAGACCATAGCGTCCGGTCTTGCCATAGACATACTGTCCGTCATACTGTACGAAAGCACGGTAATAATATGTGGTGTCCTTCTTATAGTCCACAACGATGGAGAAAGCCCCGTTGTATGCTTGACCAAGATCATAGATGCTATCCACCACCTCGCCCTTCGGGTCATCGGCAGTGAGGTCATGCTTGTAACCCACGATGATACCAACCCTGGCACTCTTCGCTAACTGGTCCATGTCAACAAGTCCTTGGTCATCAGACTCACTCGGGTTGAGGTTGATATTATTGTTAAAGCCCTTAACATTACCATGTAACGTCGCGGTTGTCTGACCGACTTTCCATTCCACATCACCGGTAATGATATTCGGCTGTCTCACGAACTTAATAGACCGGCCATAGTAATAATCATCCCCAATCTTCACGTAAGCACGCACCCAATATGTGCTGTCTATCTTGAAGTAGTTGATATTAGCTGTGTGATAGAAGTAAATGGAGTCTTTCCTGACATCCGTATGAGGATAATCGTATGTGAAATACTCATTATTATGGGTCACTGTGGTGTCGGTGCCTACCACGAAACCCGTATATTGCATATTGGAGATAGAGTAAGGCTGCTCGCCCCATCGTTGCTGAGTCTTGCCATAGAAAGATCCGAAGAATGATACATTGTTAACCTCAGAGTGTACTATGGCGTCGTCAGTACGGACAACAATCTTATTGTCATTATGTGGTATGCCGTTGTATTCCGGTAACACGTGAGTATAAGTGAATACTGGACGTGTGAGGTAATATCCCGCACAACCAGGGCTGTGATAAGAAACGCCGGATACTGAAACACTGAGTTTCTGCTTGTCGTTGTCCGGGTCAATATTTAGGTATCCATAACCGAGGTTGTAGTCAACATCATCCTCAAACTCATAATAACGTTGTGAGTGACGTATGAAGATACTGTCACCATTAGGACCGATAACCTTTGCCACAGCAATGCCGTTGATGGTGTCGGTAATCCATGTACACTTGGATTTCAGCTCCTCAGCCTCTGTTGTGTACGGCTGACGGTAAACATTATGCCATTGCTTAAGCGCGCGGTCGTAATAACCAGCCACACTGTGATTGTGAGCATACGGTGAGTCACTGCTGACACCGTATGAGTCGTTCAACGGGTTAGAGCCCTTAGTACCGTCTAATACATTATTACTGCCTAAGTTCATGCTTGCCCAGAGAGTACCTGACGGCAGTCCGAGGTCAACGAGCTTATATCCAACCATATTGATTGGTCCATAGTGGTCACGGTTGTTATACCTCACGTATGTACGGAAGAAATAATTACCTTCGTGTGGCAATGTAAACACTGCCTCCATCGGACCGACATACCTGGGAGAGTTGGCGGACATCTCAGATGTCTTGTCAATAAACGTGAGTTTGTTGTTTATCGTAAGATCACGTGTCTCACCCACTAAGATACCAGCCTGGTAACCAGAGGAAGCCTCATGAGCCATGACACCCTCTATCTTTCCGCGTACCGTTGCTGTGGTGGCGTAAATCTGATATGTCGGCTCACCGGTAGTATGCTTAGCGAAATGGAATGTGTCAACCCTTGTGGCATAGTAATATCCCGCCATGTCTCCTGACGTGATATGCAGGAAGAAACGGTAGTAATATGTCTTATCGCTCTCAAGATTGTCATTATTGTCAAGGACAGCAAAATACTGAGAGTTATCAATAAGAGTCGGCTTAATCTCAGGAATCACTTTGGTATCGGTGGTGACATCATCACGCTCACCCACAACGAATCCCACCTCATAGATATTCTGGTCATTGGCATCCTTCAGCTTCTCCGGCCAGTTGATACGGTATGAGCCCTGCAGAGCCACTGCGGTGCGATAATTGAGGTAATAGCATGTGTCGGTGTTGAGCCATACGAGTGTCTCGTCACGCAGCTTACCGGTGTTCTTTGTCAGTGGCAGGTTATAACGTGCTATAGGACGCACAGCGAAACCATCATAGAACTCACCCCATGTCAGAGTCCAGGAGTCGTTTGTTGATGGGGTGTCGAAGAACTCTCGTGATGACGCATTGAGCGACACCATCTTTATAGAGTCTTGTTTCACGTAAGCGCCATCGGAGACGTGATAGAAGCCGGCAGAACCATAATGATAAGTGTACTCATACTCTGCAGGCCATGTCACATGGTGATCCTCAACCCGGTAATCAGAATGTCTGTGTCCCTTGAATGGCAGGAAAATCTGATTGCCATTTTTACCTTTCACATACCAACCGTCAACACCATTCTCTGTTCCTAAGGTCCACGTACAGTTATCACGCAGCTCTTCCCACTCCTTTTGGTCTGGCTCTACAAAGAGGTCGCCATACTTGGTTGGTTTGATATATGTGTTGGCATCATTGAATTTCACATTGGTATTACCCCAGTTGACGTATGACGCATCATTCTTGGTGCCACTGTAAGCCTTCCAGTATCGCTCACCCTCACAGTTGTACTTCTCCTTTTCGGCTCCGTTGAACCAGAGGGTATAATCTGAGTTGCCCTTATTATTGCGTATTGTCAGCTCTTTCTTCTTATGTTCATGGGTGGTAGCCTCATATATAGGAATATACGTCTGAGTCGCCTCATCCCAATATGAGTCAACCTGCACTTGCTGGTAGTAATTCTCTATATATGTCTTCTCTTGATAATGGTCTTTCTTCATACCCTCACCAACGGCGAAGTAGTCAATGTCATCCTCCGGATAAGCGCCACCCACATTAAGGTTAGCCCATAGTGACTTAGATGGCAGACCAAGGTCAACATAGTCAAGGCCGAACTGTCTCGGATCACTCAGCTTGTAATGACCATCAGAGTAGATAAAGGCACGTACCCAATAGACAGTGTCAACAGGAACGTCCATGACAGCGCGATATTTGCCGTCGGTGATGTATGCGTCCTCACCCTCTGGCTTTTGATAAAGCCACTTGGACTCATAGTTCTCCATATCAATGTTAGCGCTGTCACCGACAATGAAGCCCACTGTTACCGGGTTCTCGTTCTTGTTGAAGAACTTATTCTTGATAAATATCGTACCAGCCACCTCAGCGCTAAGCGTTGCCTTATTCTCATGTACCTCCCAATAGATATTATCAATGTCAATGGTCAGTGGCATGAGTTTCTTTGGCTCACCATAGCGCACCTCACAGTTGGCGCCATCACATATCTTAATATACGCGCGATACCAGTATGTCTTGTCAGAACGCAGACGGTCGAGTACCTCCTGTGGCGGAACCACACTATACAAACCATTATATATACGCTGGCCTAAAGCTAAGGTGTCAATAAGCGTGTCTGGCATATCGCCCATAAGGCGATGTCCTTCATTCTCCTCTGTGTCAGCCATACTGTCATCTAATGTGCCACCCTTGTAATCATGAAGCACGAAACCGCGGGTGATGTGCCCATCACCATAATGAGACTTCATTTCCGGCGTTACACCAAGTACACGGCCATAGAATGCAACATTGGTATGGTCAGCATTCATACCGACGGTATCTGTGCTTATAAACATCAGATGGTCGTCTATCTCACAATTAGTCTGAAGCACCGGGCGCACCCAACGGGTGTTTGTAATATCGTATGCATTCTGAGGACCGTGATAATATCCTCCATAGTAAGCCTGAGACATACTCTTCCACGGTCTCTGTGAGGTCCAATATGGCGAATAGTTATACCACCCAGACTCATAATAAGGCATATAAGTGCTATTGACACCGTCGGCGCCAGTCACCTTCAGCACTTTCTCACCGAAACGGGTCATCGGTTCAAAGGCACAGCTGTCAAGGAGGTTGCTCATCTGCTCAACGGTAGGCAGAGTCCACAGCCATCCCTCACGTCCGAACCACTTATTGAACACCACATCGTGCTCAGTACCGGCGATATCGGTAATAAGCGGGTTAATGGGTCCGCCATTGTTCCATACATACATGCTGTCGTGCATCTCAGGATAAATGGCCCTGACATCTATGTTAGCCCACTTATAACCTAATCCTAAGTCAATCGTGTCAAGCGGATGAAGTATGCTTACTTCAGGAGCATACATCAATGTAGTATCTACAACATTGCCGTAGTCATCTTTTGCGTAAGTGATAAAGACGGCACGCACGAAGTAATATCTCTTGTTGTCAAGTTTCATGTTACCGGGAGCACCGATGGTGTACTTGAAGGTCATGTCTGTAGCCACACCACCATTGATGGCATTACCATCTGCCTCCACAAGCTCACCAACTCCCAACACAGGCATCTCATATTCTGTCTCGCTCTTGATGGAGTCGCTGATGATAAATCCGGCGTAACCAACCACCTCAGCACTGACACCCACAATGTGTCCGTTTACAGTAGCGGTATTGTCGCCAACACGCCAGTATATCTCATCGGTGTGTGGGAAGAAACCCTCCACATGATGTGCTCCGCTGGCATAGTAATACGTATCGCCAATACGGAAATACTGACGGGCATAGTATTTCTTGTCCTTATCAAGGTAACCTAAGAAATTCTTTGTGCTCAGGTTGACACGCACAATACCCTGTCCACTCTCGTATGGTCCTACATACTTAGAGCCGTCAACAAGCTTCAGGTGGCATCCGGGTCCAGTACCCACCGGCCGCCAACCACCACCTTCGTTAGCCTCAGCCTCCTTGATAAACAACGAGTCTGTCCACACCTTATCTAATGTAGTGTCAAAATACAATGTCGCAGAATCGGTACCGAAGATAAATCCTGTCTCCGGCAAGGTGAATGATGTGGATGCGTTAGGCCATGGACGCGCATCGCGCAGAATACCTGTTATGGCAAAAGTGCTGTCGTTAACCTCCTCCTCTTTATAATAACGTTGTAAGACGAGAGAGCCGTCATACTCCACACCACTCTTGATATAGTTGCTGTATTCTATCACACCACGAGCGAATCCAGGCTCATAGAACTTACGCACAGCATGGTGAACGACAGAGTCTGTCCGATTCTTATCTATACCGATGTATGGTATGTCATGATATTCTATAGCACCGTAACCTCCGGGGATGTAATGATAGAAGTCGGAAATACTCTTCGTCCGGTCAACAGACCAGTAACCTCTCACATTATCATTAATAGGTAGGAAGATTCGTTTGCCAGATGGTCCGGTGACGAGCGCACCCTCTACTCCGTTATATTCTATCCATTCCGTCTTGCAATATTTGAGCAATGAGTCTGTCTCAAAGATTGCAGGCATACGCCAGCAGCCTCCCCAGCGCTGATATGCCTGGTCGTAGTTGGGGGTAAACTCCTTGTCTATCGTTCCACCACGGTAGTTATCATTATGCCAACCTGGGTCATAGTTGTTCTTCTGGTTGGATTCACCGTAGGCGAAAGCACCGCCATAGTTGCCTAATGGTCCCCGCTCAAAGAATGCCTCCACATTACGGAATGCGTATTTGATGTCTCCCAATCCAAGGTCAACTATAGAGAAGAGAGTATCTGGCACCTCAGCATTGATAGTGTAGAATGTGTTTGCCCTAAGCTCTGGCAGATAGAACCGTTTGACGAATGTAGTGTCAATGAGGCTCAGCGTATCAACGACATTGAATATAAGTTTGAAATATACATCCTTTTGCGGAGCTACCACCATATACGCTGCCGTTGAGTCTTGCATGTGCTCTTCCATACGTGGTGTATGTTTCCATCCGTCATCCCAGAAATATCTTGTCTTAAGGGTGATGGTATCATTGGGGTTCTCAACAGAAGCGAGGTCGATACCTTCATTGCTGAAGGTGAACGTGCCGGAGATAGGTCTTGACTCATTATCGTTCTTACCTCCCTCGGTAATCATTGTCACACTTCTCAGTTTGACACTTGGTAAGCGGTCGTTGTGGGCAAGGAATGCGAGGAATGCCGGATGATGATGCAGGTCAAACTCATAGATATTAACCTCGTCATCGGTACCTTCATTCTCTTTCCCCTTGCTTCTTGCCACATCGGTGGCACAGTCGCCGGAGTAAGCGATATGCTTGCTGTCGTCAACAATATCCTGCTCCTGCACGCGCGCGATCCTTACTTTATTATAAGCTGGAGCATTCCAACCCGGATAGAACACCTCTACCGGCTGACTCATCTTCTCCGTTTCCACCTGGAATGTCTCGAAAGCTGCGTAAGTGCTGTCTTCAGACATAGACTCGAGTTTTGTCTTGAAGGTTTCATCGCCCAACTTGATGTAGATAGAGTCCTCATACTGCCACCGGTAAACGATGTCCGTCTCACTATTCTCCGCCGGTGGCGGGAATGTGCCGTTGAAATAGATGCGTCTTGGTGGTGCGTTTCTGAACAGCATGCCACCCGTGAGCCGTATCGTCTCACCTGGCAGTTCACCC
>JAGDAU010000011.1 GCA_017959365.1 Prevotella sp. | reverse complement strand
TGTCAACTCGTCAATTAAAGAAGATATACAGTCCTATCATCACCGCAGCCAAGAGAGTCCAGAGAATGACAACCTGTTTGGAGATCGGTTCTCTCACAGGCTCTGGTATAGCATAAACTTTCTTCTCTCTGCTCATCAGGCTTACAACCACCATCACCAAACTGAGTATAACAAACAGATAAAAAGACATCAACATGAAGTGAGGCAGCTTAATACCCAGCAACCACTCCGGCGGCCACAGATAAAGCACACCTACAGCAAGGCAGAAGACGGTACCGGCAGTAAGTATCACATTGGCTGCCATCGTTGTGGTGCGTTTCCAGAACACACCGAAGAGGAATACCGCTGCCATTGGAGGTGCTATGAAGCCCAACACCGACTGGAACACATTAAACAGGTTAAGACCCTTGATGCTGTCGATGGCAACGGTAAGGACAATTGCGATGGAAGCGCCCACCACGGTAACTATGCGACCAACATAATTGATGCGCCGCTGCGATGCATTGGGATTGAATTTCTTAACGTAAATATCCATCGTAAACACGGTACTCAAAGCATTTAGCGCAGAGCCGATGGTTGACACAAGACACGCTGTCAGCACGGCAAACACCAGACCTACCATACCAACAGGGAAGAGATTCTCAACCATAGTGAGATATGCTTCGTCGGGATTATCCAATGTTGGGAAAAGAGCGAAACAGAGTACACCGGGGATAATATACAACGCCACATCAAGTATCTTCAGCCACCCAGTGAAATTGGTGCCAAGCTGACCCTCCTTCATCGAACGGGCTGCAAGAACGGGCTGTACCATCGACTGGTCAGTGCACCAGAACCACACACCCATAACAGGATAGCCCAAGATAATCGGAAGCCAGGGAAACGCCTCATCACTGTTGGGTTTGAACATCACCCAATAGTCGGAAGGCACTTTGTCTATCAAAGCCGCAACGCCTCCAACCTTATGCAGACCAACTATAACCAACACGGCAGACACAACAATGAGCAGTATCATCTGATACACATTGGTATAAGCTATTGCTTTCAGACCGCCTAACATGGTGAAGAATGCGGATATGGCGAGCAACACCAACGCCGACATCCACATTGGTATGTCAAACACCTGACGTATGAGTATTCCACCGGCAAAGAGCGTCAGTGCCAACCAGGATATGACAATGGTCACTATGGTATACCATGCAAGGATGTTACGTGTTGACTGTCCGAAGCGCAGACCCATAAACTCCGGCAAGGTCTGGATCCCAGACCCTAAATAGCGCGGTCCGAAGACAAATGCCAACAGGGCAATAAACACAAAGGCGTACCATGCGTAGTTGCCCGACACTATACCAGATGTGAAACCAGCCGAAGCAGATGCGATGAGCATCGACGGACCGACATTAGTACCCCACATAGAGAAGCCTATGTGATGCCAGCGCAGCGAACGCTCCGCCAGAAACAAGTTTCCCTCTTTCTTACTCTTACTGCTTGCCCAAATACCTATAACAAGAAGTATAACAAAATATGTCGCAAGGATTATCCAGTCAAGACCTTGCATGTAATGTGATTCCATGATTGTGATTTATGTTTTGTGTTTTGTGTTTTATGTTTTGAGTTTTATGTTAAATAGTTTTCTGGATATCGTGATAACGCTCTTTCAATTTTCAACTTTCAATTTTCAATTTACTAAGTTTTCAATTTTCTAAAATTGCAATCCCTTATAGTTACGGGTGATGTCGAGCAGTACGCTCTTTGAGAGATCCATGTCATCTGTTGACTCCACATCGTCCATATATACGCGTATCATATCACCGGGCCGCACGAATACGGGTGCATGGTCAAGGATTGTATCCACATCATAATACCATCTGCCGCCGTCAAGACGTTCTCCGGTAAAGAAATTCACCCACATACCCTCAGGCAGGTAGATGTCACGCTTGCCACCGGGCTGCATCACAGGCGCCACAAGGAATGTGTCGCCGAAGTAATACTCGTCATCTATATGCCAGCATGTACGGTCTTGCTGATTATGCATAAACAATGGACGAATCATAGGATAGCCCGTTTTGGCGCATTTGCGGCCCTGCTCCTCAATATATGGTATGAGCCTGTACCTCAGCATCCACCATTTCTTGATGATTGGGGAAATATTGGGATAATGCCACGGCTCACGCTTACATGTGCCATGATACCTGATGTGTGACGTAAACACCCCGAACTGTGTCCAGCGCACATACAGCTCCTCATCAAGGGGACTGTTCATGAAGTTAGGTGTAGAGTGGAAGCCTGGCACATCATGGCTCCAGAAAGCGAAACCGGAGAGTCTGAAATGTAGCCCGCCCTTCAGCGAGCCTGCCAGTCCAGCCCACGAGTGCTCGCTGTCGCCACCCCAGTGGAGCGGATAACGCTGACAGCCTGCCCATGCCGCCCTCGCCCATACGATACCATCGCCCGTTACCTCCTTGGTCACCTCGTATGCCGCCTTCTGATACAACAGGGCATAGATATTGTTAAGTTGCTCGGGAGTCATGTTCTTGTATTCGGCATCCATGTGTATATTCTCACCGAAATCGGTCTTGATACATTTCACACCCATCTCAAGGAGTTCACGGAGTAAGCCTTTATACCACTCCGTTGCCTCAGGATTGGTGAAGTCGATGGTGCCGGCATAGTCAAGGGTAGAGAAATTAGACCCTTCCGATGCCTGTTCCTTCAGCAGCCTGCCGATATACCCGTTATTACGTGCCTCATCTATCTGCTCTGCACCGGCTGCAACGTAAGGCAGTTGCCATAGTGACACCTTGAAGCCATCGTCTGCCAGACGCTTGATAAACGCTTTGGGGTCCGGGAAACGCTCGGGGTTGAACTTCCACTCACAGAGCCAGTCGGTGCGGAACCATCCTGTGTCAAGATGTATCACGTCACAGGGATAATGCTCCTTCCTCAGTCTGTGACAGATTTCCTCCACCTCATCAGCAGAGAAATAGGTCATCCTGCTCATCCATACCCCATAGCTCCATAATGGCGGTACGGATGGAAAACCCGTCAACTGACGATAGCCTCGCAGAACCTGCTCCGGTGTGTCGCCACCAATAAGGAACACATCAATCGTTGCACGGTCATTAAGGAACTGCACCGACCTTGTGCTGTGGTCTGCAAGCGACAGTTTACAATAGTCGGAGGTGTGATAGAACGCGCCGTACATACGGCTTGACAGATAGAACGGTATATTCTTATAACACCTGCGGTTGTTTACACCCTGACCGTCCTGGTTCTTTAGGAAGAAAGACTGTCCACTGAGGTCTATCTTACGGAACCTCTCTCCTGTGCCGCAGAACACCTCGTCAGCCTCACACTGGAATGATATCGTCGCACGCTCCACATGTCCGTTCTCTGTCATGACATAACCCAACGGCAGAGCATCGTAACGTGGTGGTGAGAAATGGTCATCGCTGAGCGCCACCGGCTTGTCCATGTCTCCGTCTGGATATAATGTCAATCTTGTTGTCGGCTGCGGGTCTGGCTGCAGGCTGCTCCATCTGTCGAGTTTGTACGGTCGTGTGTCGATGGTGGCGCGTGTCTTGCCTTCGCTGTCTGTAATGATATAAAGACCATTGTCATTACATACCTTCAGGGGCATGCCTGTCAGGCTCTCATCCATCTGCAGCATCAGCGACTCATCGGTCATGCTGTCATCGGTCATACTGATAAACAGGCGCAGTATCTTATCCGAATACGCACGTATGACAAGGGTGTAAGCCTCTGGCAATGATCCGATGTCTGGTGCCATATCCTCCTGGTGCAGTTGCCGTTGAAATGGTATATCCAGTATAATGTCTCCATTCTTCTCACTCACGGATATCACCTCATGACATTTCCATAGCCACTCCTCGCGCTCTAACGCAGGGTCAAAATCCATAAAGTCAAACAAATGATAATTAGTCTGTCTCATATTTTATATTATATTATTGTTTAGGTTGTTTTTTATACTTTCTATGTGAATTGCACCTCACTGCTTCCGCTGTCCTTGAAGTCCATCGAGCCATTGTACAGCAGCTTGATGGCATTATCCTCAACCCTCTGCAGCTTATTGCCGTCATAGTATGCGTGCAGGTTGTCTATCTTGCCGTACTCAACGTCATTCTTCTTACCCCTGCGCTCTAAATAGCGGATGCTGCCGTTTTTACTATTTATCAATG
>JAGDAU010000132.1 GCA_017959365.1 Prevotella sp. | reverse complement strand
GAAGTCATTCCACGTTTTGTCCTCAACTTCAGATTTCGTCAGTTTACCGTCATCGGTATAGGCGGAATAGTCTTTTAGAGAACCGTTTGTTGCGTTTGTGGCGTCAGCCCATGCCTTATCGTTTATCTCGGTACGGGTCACGGTGCCGTTATTATCGGTATCGTATGGTGTTAACGCTGTGGCGTCAGCCCAAACCTTGTCTAATACCTCCTGCTCTGTTATCACTTTATCATCATTGGTGTCATAGCCTGATATAGCATCCCAATCTGCAGCATCTATAAGTTCTTGTTCTATGACATTATTTGTCACAAGGCTGCCAAATGCATTCCATGTGGATGCACCAAGCTCTGCTTTAGTGATTTCGTTGTCACCTTCTTCGTTGTCAACTTCTAAATAAGTGGCATAGCTCTCTAAGTCACCACCAGTGACAAGCAGTGCTCTACCGAGAGACTCCTTAGTGATATCGTTATTATCGTCCTTGGCAAGGTTGCTCAGCGGTGTGGTTGTCCATTTCTTGTTTCCCTCATCGGTTTTTGTTATGCTTCCATCATTGTCTGTGTCATAACTCTGTAAGGTGGCATCCCAATACTGTGTCTTGAATGACTCTTTTGTTATGATGTCATCCTTTGGGGCATCGAAGTCATAATTAGTAAGATTTGCGTCTGTCCATGTCTTGTTGGCTACCTCAGCCTTTGTAATTGAACCATCATTATTTTCGTCATAGCTTCTGATCGTTGTCAAGACATCATCGCACAAACCGGATGTTGAAAGGTTGTCAGTGGCATTGGAGGGGTTATATGGTTTCAGTGCGCTCCAACCGGCATTGCCGTCGCTGCTCTTCTCTCCCTTATGTTCTGCCACAAACTTATACACGTTAATAAGTTTTTCCACGGTCCATAGCGAGTCGCCTACCTGGTATCCTCCGTTCAGGAAGCGCAGGAAGGGGTTGAGGTAGTTCTTCTTTGCCGTCTCGGTGTTCAGGATGTGCAGCTGTGCCGGGTTACGCGGCGCGTCTCCTCTTGTTATTGTTACTTTACCATCATTAGATATTGAAACACTGGTAACCTTCTGGTATCCCTCACGTGTCCATCCTGTGTGATTTGCCTCTTCCAAGGTTGCATTCTGCACCTGCTGACGCTCCGTCAGGGTGCTGCGTGTGTATGTGAAACGTTCACCTATCACATCCTTGTCAAAGGCGTTGGCAGCTGCTTTGGTGTTCTCACCGAATACATATACGTTATCCAGCTCCGGCATCTCACCAAAGGCCAGTTCGCCTATTGTCTGGACGCTGGCGGGTATCTTGATAGTCCTTACGAAAGGATTTCCACGGAAGGCGTTAGCCTCTATGGTCTGTACGGTCTGAGGAAGGTTGATGTTCTTAAGAAAACAGTTGTAGAATGCGTCATGCTCTATCGTCAGCAGTCCGTAGGGTAGTGTGATTTTCTCCAATCGTACACAGTCACGGAACGCCTCGGCACCGATGGTAGTGATATTGGTGCTCATAATCTTCACCGTCTTGAGGTTATAGCAACCGTAGAATGCTCCTGCTGTTATACCACTTGGTGATATGGAGGTGTTCAGGTCAATCGACTCTAACGCGGTATAGTCTTTCCATGTACCTACTGTTGCCTGTGCTTTGTCAGACGTGTCGTTAGCACCCAATTTAGGTATGATGAGTTTCTTAATGGTTTTATGCTCAGGTGAAGGACTGTTCATGTTAGGTCCCTTGCATGACTTGGGTGTTGTAAGCTCCTCCAATGCTGGAAGATAACCTATCTGCTGTCCGTATTGATCGGCAGCCTCTTCAGTAAGAGTCACGTCTTTCAGGCTCAGCACCTTGATGTCATTGGGTGTTTGTAATAGGCCGTTGTTTGTGCCGAATATCTTCTGCAGGTCTGTCAGCGTGAGGGCGTAGCCGTTTTTGGTGCCGAAGTCCACACTGGTGTAGCCCTTTGAGTTAATTTCAGCCTTCAGGGTGGCCACCTGCTCGGATGTCAGAGCCTCATAGATGTTGATGTAGCATCTGTTGCTTGACTTGTACTGTACGATAGTCGGTTCTGTAGCATTGATTTTTGCCACAGTCATCAGCAATAAAACTAACAGGAGATAGATTTTCTTCATGTTAAGCAGTTTGGTAAAATAATACTAATCATCAAAATTTCTGGTACAAAGTTAGATTGTATGTATTAATTGTCAAAATTACAATTATGTTAATTTAATATTTTTAATAAGTAGCGTGAAGTATTAAAATTCATTAACATTATGCAAACGATTGCGCGGCTGTTTGCGCACACAAAACGGCTGTTCGCGCACACAAAACGGTAAAAATTACACTTAATGGTGGATTATTTGGTATCTGACAGTTAAAAAAGCGTTATATGCGGTGCAACTGCGAAATGATAAAAAAAGTGTAATCAATAGTATTAGGCTTGGTCAAAATAGTATTGGTGGCAGATTTTTTAAACACTAATAAGACAAAGAGACATAAAGACAAAGAGACAGAGAGACTTTTTACAACGGGAACGAATATCAACGGGAACGTTAACGGGAACGGGAACTGCCCCCACCCCAGACCTCTCCCCTTAAAGGGGTGGGGAGTGCCATACGGCATAAACAATCAACTAATAACTTGTCAACACTCAACTTGTCAACTAATAAACTTGTCAACACTCAACTTGTCAACTAATAAACTTGTCAACTTGTCAACTAATAAACTTGTCAACTCGTATTATTCCATTAGCGTGGCGGCACGGACGCGGCTGAGGGTCTCGGGTGTCATCTGCAGGTAGCTGGCGATATGTACGAGTGGGGCACGCAGCACCACCTGTGGCATCAGCTTGCGCATCTTCACATAACGGTCGTGAGCCGTCTCAAAGCGCACCAGGTCGGCGTGCACCTGTGAGAGGATAAGGCTCTCCTCCAGTATCTTACGGTACAGGATCTGGATATTGGTGTTGTGTAGCGCCACCTCCTCGAGTTTCGCTTTAGGCAGCATGTATATGATAGATGGTTCGAGGCACTCCGCGAACAGCTTGCTTGGCTCCTCACGGAAGAGGCTCTCTATGCACATGAAGATAGAGTGGTCCTGGCCAAGATGCTCGGTCACCTCCTTGCCGTTCTTGAAGTAATACTGTCTGACGAGTCCTTTCTCGATATAGTGTATATTACGGCTGATGTCTCCCTCGCTGATGATCATCTCGCCTTTGAGGAATTTCACAGGCACGAGTATGCTCTGTAGCACATCCAGCTCGTCGTGTGTCATGGTGCTGTACTTGCGGGCGAGCTCGCGTGCTATGTCTCTTGTGTCAACATTCAGTATTTTCATGGAATAATAATGTTTGTGTTTTATGTTTTGTGTTTTGCGTTAGATAGATTTCGTTGTCTCGTAATCTCGTAACCTCGTAATATCGGAATATCGAAAGCCGAAATTCGGCTCTAAATTTTCAATCTTCAATCTTCAATTTTCAATTTACGAAATTGTCAGTCTAATTTCAGTACGGCGAGGAAGGCCTTTTGTGGCACCTCCACATTACCTATCTGTTTCATTCGTTTCTTTCCGCGTTTCTGTTTCTCAAGCAGTTTGCGCTTACGTGTCACGTCGCCGCCGTAGCATTTAGCTGTCACGTCCTTACGTACGCATTTTATCGTCTCGCGTGCCACTATCTTAGCGCCGATGGCAGCCTGTATGGCGATGTCAAACTGCTGACGCGGTATGAGGTCCTTCAGCTTCTCACACATGCGGCGTCCGAGTGTCACGGCGTTGTCCTGGTGTGTGAGCGTCGATAGGGCGTCCACCGGCTCTCCGTTGAGCAGTATGTCGAGCTTCGCCAGTTTAGAGGGGCGGAAGCTGTCAACATGGTAGTCGAAGGAGGCGTAGCCTTTGGAGATGCTCTTCAGCTTGTCGTAGAAGTCGATGACGATCTCTCCGAGTGGTATCATGAAGATCAGCTCTACACGGTTGCCACTCACGTAGTCTTGTCTCACCAACTCACCTCGTTTGTCGAGGCATAGCTTCATGATAGGTCCTATGAACGTGGTGTTGGTGATTATCGACGCCCTGATATATGGCTCCTCGATATGGTCTATCAGTGTCTGGTCGGGCAGTCCCGAGGGGTTATGCACCTCACGCTCGCCCCCTTGTTTGTCGTACACCATATACGACACGTTAGGCACTGTCGTTATCACGTCCATGTCAAACTCCCTGTCGAGGCGCTCCTGTATGATCTCCATGTGGAGCAGTCCGAGGAAGCCGCAGCGGAACCCGAAGCCGAGGGCTACCGACGACTCCGGCTGGAAGGTCAGCGAGGCGTCGTTCAGCTGTAGCTTCTCAAGCGACGCCCTGAGGTTCTCGTAGTCGGTGGGGTCTATAGGGTACACGCCGGCGAAGACCATCGGTTTCACTTCTTGGAAGCCCTCTATCGCCTTGTCGCATGGTCTGGCGATGTGTGTTATGGTGTCACCCACCTTCACCTCGACGGCGTTTTTTATTCCGCTGATGATATATCCCACCTCTCCTGTTGAGATGACGTCGCGTGGCACGAGATCCATCTTCAGCACGCCCACCTCGTCAGCCACATACTCCTTACCGGTGTTGAAGAACTTCACCTTGTCGCCCTTGCGTATCTCGCCGTTCTCGATCTTGAAATAGGCTATGATGCCGCGGAAACTGTTGAAGACGGAGTCGAAGATGAGAGCCTGTAGGGGTGCCTCTCTGTCGCCGGTGGGGTGGGGGATGCGCTCCACCACGGCTCTGAGGATGTCCTCCACACCCTCTCCCGTCTTTCCCGACGCCCTGATGATGTCTTCGTGGTCGCAGCCTATGAGGTCCACGATCTCGTCTTCCACCTCCTCGGGCATGGCGCTGGGCATGTCAATCTTGTTGATGACGGGTATGATCTCGAGGTTATGGTCTATCGCCATGTACAGGTTGCTGATGGTCTGTGCCTGCACGCCCTGTGTGGCATCCACCACGAGTAGTGCTCCCTCGCATGCCGCTATGCTGCGTGACACCTCGTATGAGAAGTCCACATGTCCCGGGGTATCGATGAGGTTAAGCCTGTATTTCTCTCCGTTCAGTGAGTATTCCATCTGTATGGCGTGGCTCTTTATCGTTATGCCACGCTCTTTCTCCAGGTCCATATCGTCGAGCATCTGACCGCCCGTCACCTGTATGGT
>JAGDAU010000131.1 GCA_017959365.1 Prevotella sp. | reverse complement strand
CGGACAGTGGCTTACGTGGCTGCTCGCCATTGCTGTAGTGGTAGATATTCTGCTATTATATCTTAAGAGGAAAGGTATGAAGGCAGAACGCCATTGCTCTGACCGTTTCTCCAATGGTGACGACAATGACATACGCATCACCCTTGTCAGTGACTATCCGTTTGCGGTAACAACCGACACTATTGACGAGATACCATTCGTGTTTCAGCGTCGTGACATTAATTTCCACGCTGAAATACCTAAACGAGGCACAAAAATCATCACATATCAGTTAAGGCCTACAGAACGTGGTGTCTATGGTTTTGGAAAGATCAGGGTATTTGTAAAGAGTCCGTTGTCCCTTGTTGAGCGCCGTTACTCATTCGGTGAGGGTCTGGATGTTAAGGTCTATCCGTCATACCTCATGCTCAACAAGTATGAGTTGATGGCGATGCACAATAATCTTACCGAACTTGGCATCAAGAAGATACGCAGGGCTGGTAATAACACTGAGTTTGAGCAGATAAAGGAATATGTGAAGGGGGATGAGTACCGTACCATAAACTGGAAGGCAAGCGCCCGCCGTCATCAGTTGATGGTAAACGTCTATCAGGATGAGAGGTCACAGCAGATTTTCTCTGTTATCGACAAGGGCAGGGTAATGCAACAGGCATTCAGGGGAATGACACTGCTTGACTATTCCATCAATGCTTCCCTTGTCTTGTCGTATGTTGCAATGCACCGTGAGGACAAGGCTGGGCTTATCACGTTTGCGGATAAGTTTGACGCTTTCCTGCCAGCATCGAAGCAGCAGGGACACATACAAGAGATATTGGAGTGTCTGTATAGTCAGCAGACGGAGTTTGGGGAGTCAGACTTCTCTTCTCTTTGTGTCAATGTCAATCGTCATGTAGGGAAACGCAGCCTGATGATGGTTTATACTAATTTCTCAGGACTGACAGCCATGTATCGTCAGCTGCCTTACCTGCGGCTGTTGGCAAGGCGTCATAGGGTGCTCGTGATATTCTTTGATGATGCGGAGCTTAATGACTATGCCGCCTCACGTCCAGACGGCACAGAGGAATACTACCGCCGTGTGGTGGCGCGTAAATATATCTATGAGAAACGCCTTATCGTAAGTACCCTGAAACAGAACGGCATCCTCAGTCTGCTCACGACGCCGGAGAATCTCTCAGTGGATGTAATAAATAAATATCTTGAGATGAAAGCCCGTAATATACTGACGTAGAGGGGGTGTGACTTATTATTCAGTATATTCTGAGACGGGATAGGAGGACATCATTGTATCTGTTGTGTCTTCCTCTTCTTCTGGTATAGTGAGTTTGGTAAGGTTGTAATAGCTGCCGTTATAGATATCAAGGTCAACAAAACCCTCTATGCCAGGCAGACGACCAGCATCGGTGTGCTGCCAGAATTTCCATTTGACACCCTTATCCACACGCTTTACATAATAGTGGGCTATCCAATAAGGATAGTCGTCGAAGCGTTTGTCGCTGAGATACGTTTCCTTAAACTTATAATTGGTATAGATTATAGGCTTGACATGGTAGTTTGCCTCTACGATACGCAACCAGGTGAGCACCTCGTTCTGAAACTCCTGGTCGCTGATATCGTCTGACTTTGTCTCCACGTCAAGAATGGGTGGCAGGTCTCCCGGCACCAGCTTCACTGTGTTGAGAAAGAAATAAGCCTGTGACGCCGCGCTGCTCTTATTACTCCAGAAGTGATACACTCCACGTATAAAAGCATTCTCGCGTGACTTACGGAAATAATCGAAGAATTTCTCATCCACGTGGCTGTCGCCCTCTGTAGCCTTGACCATGACAAACTTAAGCGGATTGCCTGCCACGGTTGCGTGACGCAGCTTACCCCAGTCCACGTTACGCTGATAATGGCTTATGTCAATACCATGTGTCTCATAACCTTCGGGGTAGTTCTCGTCACCGAAGAGGGCACGCCAACGGAAACCGGTGGGTTCTACGAAAGAACTGTAGAACAAGGCTATATAACCAAACGATATGATAATAAACACCAGAAGCAGAAAAGCCTTGACTGGTCCGGAAACAGAAAAGCGGGAATTATCCCATGCCAGATGTCTGTCATCAGAAATGCCATTATTATCCGTTTTTTGCATAGGATAATCCCCCCTTTTGTTGGTTTAAAGTTTAAAGTTGAAAGTTGAGTGTTGAAAGTTTAAAGTGAATTACATTTGATGCTGAAATACTGGCACTAAGTTTTCAATCTTCAATCTTCAATCTTCAATTT
>JAGDAU010000130.1 GCA_017959365.1 Prevotella sp. | reverse complement strand
CAGAATGTCAGTACGGGCACATACTTCACCACCAATGCCACTGCATACAGCGACTACGCTTATTCAGCCACCTATCCGTCAGGCGGCGGGCAAGTGACCCTTACCGATGCTTCGACTGTTGTTAACGCCGGAGGATATGAAGTCAATGAGGAATTGAATATTAGCAACGCCACCTTTATGGCGGTGCAGGACTCGAACGGCAACATGCGACTGATGCCGCGCTTCGACATCGACCACGTGATTGATAATTTCAGCACTCTTGCCGCCCCGGCAGTAGCACAGCCTGTAAACGACGAGAGTCACTCGCAGACGACACTCTTCTCTGTGCCCATGACATACCATATCATCAACAACGCTGGCAAGGAGGTTCTTGTCACATCAGTCGCCAATGCCACAAGCCTTGAAGTGCCTGACAACATCAAGAGTCCGTGGGTAAGTGCGTACTACTATCACACCGACTCCCTCCACGCCGCCACTGCAGCGACACGCACCACAAGCAATGTCTCGGGATTCCCAAGCGATGTGTATGTGAGTTATACTGTGGATGCCGCCAAGATGGCAGTAGGTAAGGAGTATGCTATCTTCAGTGGTGTTGACAGCGTATTCATGCACCCGGTGTTCCGTGAGACACAGAGTCATTCTGGATATAATAATCTGGAGTATCGTTATAGTATTGAAGATCAGAAATATGATGAGGAGTATGACAATGACATGCCATCTAATCTTATCAGTGCCAAGAACCTCCCGTTTGTCGACAACACCTATATGTGGTCATTGGGTGATGACCCGTATAATATCCAGATAGTAAACAATCATATTGACAGTTGGAAATACATCAAACAGAACCCCAATGTTGCTGCTGCAACAGGCGATGCTTCTCTGGAAAGAACCAGCGAAACGGCATCCACATTTTGCCTGCTTTACTGGAATGGTGACACCTCCAGCGATTTCCTTACTCTCAGGTATGTGGAGCCATCAAGTGAGACAAACAAATACATCACCGACGCATCGCAGAGGTATATGATATATGATAACGGACACGACCGAGGCAGATGGGTCCATGGATATAGCTTGGGATCAGACAGCGCGAAGATGGTCATTAAGGAGTTGCCGGATCTTAATGTCAATGTGGTGAATGCCGCCGGTATGGTGGAGTACACCCTGCAGGGACATTATGTGGAGGGTGCCAAGGTGCCTGGTTTCACCCCTTATTTCCTTAAGCGCTCATATACAAGCGGACATACATACTACTATGACTCTGCCTGTGAGAGTCAGATGACAGCCGGAGCAGCCATTGATAATAACTCCTTTGACGGCTCTAATATATACGTAAGGTATAACCTTGACGCTTCTTGGAACACAGAAGACCTCTTCCTCGTAAGCGACACAGAGAACAAGCATTGGTATAACCTCTACTATAGCGGAAAGGGAGAGTATCTGTATGCTAACGCTAATAATAACATCAATGGTATCAGCGATGGCACAGACCAGACATCTCATTTTGCTATCTATGGCACACCATACGCACTGCGTATGGAGAACCGTGCAAACAGCGGGTATTATATTGGTATTCCAACAGTTGCCACTACCAGTACTGATGCCAAGGTGTATAACTCGTTTGACAACATTATCTCCACATGGGAACTATCAGCGTATGTTAAGACGAATAATATAGGTAATCTTGCCAATGTGCCGTTCATACGTCCGCAGGGCTCCATAAGCCGTGAAACACCGCTTCTCTATCTGCGACCAAACACAGGAAACAAAGCTTTGGCGGACACAGATAGCAAGGAGAACCGAGTCACATTCGTCAACGCCTTAAGACTTCACCTTATTATCATAGACAAGGCAGGAAATCAGAAATTAGACGATTATGTGAGCGGTAACGATATTGACACCAGAAACGGTGACCCGTTATCAAACAGCCTGCGTAGCCCGTACGCCAAAAATTACAAATATTATACTGACATTGCTGACGCACAGGCCAACAACGGAAGCAGTGAGGTGACTGGTGTCTCTGCACTTCAAGGATATTTAGATGGCACGCTATACGTCGGCTATGATGTCATAACGGCTGAGAATGCCCAACAAGGCGAGACTCCTCTTAAGATGGACGGCGCCACACCGTACCGTATCAGGAGAAACGCCGACAATTCACAGGTGTGGCACGCCACCTTTTCGCCAAGCCAGGCCTCTAATAGCTACAGCAACTATGGATGGCTATTGATAAATCAGACCAAGGATTATTCTGATAACAGCGCATCAACGGTTAATTATAATACACTGCCGTTCATCGACCGCTCCTGGGCTTGGGAGATGGTGAGTGAGGACGGTGACCCGTATAATGTGAAATTTAGAAACCAGGCTAACGGTCTGTATGTGTCAAGCGAGAATAGCAGCACCACCAATTACAAGGCAATATTCACCTCTGATGCCGCCAATGCTTCGGTGTTCAGCCTGCTGTACCAGAATGATACCAAGCCTAAATATCTTGCTCTCTATGAGGGCAACCGCCAAAAGTATGTGTATTACAACAACAGTGACGGTGGCAGGTGGTGTCTTGATAATAATCGCAAGTCATCATCTGATGGCGACGGTAATATCCACATATCAGAACTTGATGTGCCTCTTGACATCAATATAGTACGTCCGGCAGGTTATGATGACGCTGGAGAGGTAGAGGCGGTAATCCATGGCTATCGAAACAATAGTGTAGGGGCAAATACGATGCAGAGTTTTGTGCCGTATTACCTCACAAGGGCTTATACCAGTGACCAAAAGTTCTACTACACCAAGGCTGCCGCCGCTGTGGCTGCGGAAAACACGGAGATTGCCTTTGGGGCAACAATTAATGACAGCAGCATAACGGATGGCAACAGTGATGGGGTAAAAGACATCTATGTATCATACACTTTAGACGGTACTAACTGGCTCGCAAGTGCCAGTCCCCTCTCCTCAGAAGATAAGACAGCCAATGCCTCTATTATCAAGCCTGTAACAAGCAGTGATAACGGTATGGCAAACTGGTACGCAATACGCAGTTACCCCAATGACAACAACTATTTCAGGGCATACAGCAATGACTTGCCGGCAGCACTTACGCGTACGGGTTCGGCAATTGACAATTCATCGATTGGCATTGAAGGAAACGGTACCACTGCCTCCGCAGCGGCGTTCACCAATGCCACGGCTATTGAGAGCGATTATATGAGGCGTGCTGAATGGGCATTCATAGGCACTCCATACAGTTTGAGGTTGATAGAGCGCAAGCATGGTATGATGGGCTATCTCGGCATGACAGACGATGCTACAAATAGTAGCAGGGCATATGTCTATGCTACCGGCACCGATGATGTGGTAACAACATTTGAGATGGTGACAGGACTTAATAACATCACTGAAAAGATGTTTATACGTCCACAAGGCTCACTCAACGGACAGACACCATACTTGTACCTTGGTGGTAACGATAACAATATGCCTCTCTCACCAGGTGCTGACGCATCCCATTCATTAGACTTCACATGGGTGACAGAGGCAGAGGTGGAAACAACACAGCCCGTGACGATACAACTATATGCCGCAAACGGCAATCTTGTGATGACTCATGAGTCAGACATGATTACAGGCACAACTCTAAGCAGCGGCACACTACCGGCAAGCATGCTCAGGCAGTTATGCACATACACTATGTACAGCAGCCGTGATAGTGAGACAGGGGTCCTCTCTAACGAGATAGCAGACATCACCATTGACGAGCCGAAGACCGTATATGTGCAGTGGGGGTACAGCGATAATGCCCCGGTATTCTGTCAGGGTACTGACACCACACTGTATCAGTATTACTCTATGCGCAAATACCTCTCAGGTCTGTTGATAGTGAGAAATACAAATGGCTCATACGAAGTAGGAGTGACATCAAACACGGATGAAATAGCAAATCGTATGACACAGTGGGCTTT
>JAGDAU010000129.1 GCA_017959365.1 Prevotella sp. | reverse complement strand
TTTGCTGCGGCACACGATATTGATAATATCGTGCTACCACAGGGATGGTAAATTAAATTCAAGTTTCGCTTTCGCTTAACTTGTTAGTTTACAGTTTAATGATTAAAGTTTAAAGTGATATAGTTTTTCTCAACTGGAACTTGGTAAATTGAAAATTCTTTTAGTCGGCCTGTAGCCTTTGTAAAAACTTTTATCTTTCAACTCAGCTCAACTGAAGCTTGCGAAAGTTGAGTTAAATATTATAAAACTCCTTGATACGTTCTATGTGTTGTTCTCCGGCAATTCTGCCAAGGTCATAGACGTGACGCATCTCATCGGGGTTATGAGAGATATGTCCTATAGGTATTTTCTCATCGGGGCGTATGACAAGACAACGTCCTTCGTGCTCCGCCTGAAGCACATATTCCAGTTGTCTGTTGTACATCAGGTGACGTTCATCCATAGCCCGTAGCATGTTAGGGTATTTGCGCAGCGATATGCGCATCAGAGGCATCAACTTGTTGTGGCTCTTCTGATAGCCCAAGGGCTGGGTTAGTATAACCACATTGCGGTCGTAGCCAATAGACTCAAAATACTCTAATGGTATGGAGTCAGCCACTCCGCCATCCAGGAGCAGACGGTCTTGTAGTTTTACCACCTTAGAAACCAGGGGCATAGACGCCGAGGCACGTATCCAATCGTAACAGTCGTTGTCGGCAATGGTCAGCGGCTTATAGACAGCCTTTCCTGTCAGTACATCAGTACAGACCACGATAAACTCCATGGGATTGCTGTTGAAGGCATCGTTATCAAAGACGTCATACTGTGTGGGTATAACATGATAGCCAAAATCGGCATTAAAATAGTTGCCAGTTTTCAGGAGTGAGCGCATACCGCTGTATCGTGGGTCCTTGGCAAACCTTGTGTTATACCTGATGGCACGTCCTATCTGTTGTGACTTGTAGTTGCATCCGAAAGCGGCACCAGCAGAGACACCGATAAGTCCGTCAGGCCATACGCCATGCTCCATCATCACGTCTGTAATGCCCGCGGTCCACAGGCCTCTCATCGCCCCGCCTTCTAATACCAGTCCTTTTCTCATCTGTCCGTTATAATTAATTTAAGTTTTCGCATCCGCTCAACTTATGGTTTAAAGCTAATTATATTTACTATTTTGACTATTGACAATTTACTATTCGTTCCTGTTGAAACTTTGTCACTTTCAACTTGTCAACTCGTAAACTTGTCAACTTGTCAACTTTTTAACTCAACTGAAGCTTGCGAAAGTTGAGTGATTTTTTGTCGTTCAAAAGTATCACTTTTGTCGAATTTATCAAAGAAATACAATAATAATTTATTTTTCACGTTATATTAAGGATGAAAAAATATTTGTTTTTTGCCTTAATCGCAATTACTGCTCTGTTAACGGCGTGTACAGATGATGACTCCTTTTCCGCGTCATCAAGTAATGTTTTGACTTTTTCCACCGATTCCGTAAAACTTGACACTGTCTTTTCCCGTGTTCCTACAGCGACCAAGACTTTCTGGGTGTATAACAAGTCGGGTGACGGAATACGTTGCTCTACTATCAAACTGCAGAATGGTAACCAGACAGGCTTCCGGGTTAATGTTGACGGATCATATCTTGGTGAGGCTCAGGGCTTCCAAGTCAATAATATAGAGATACGCAAGAATGACAGTATCAGGGTCTTTGTTGAGTTGACATCACCCTCCAATAATCAGGAATTGCCTCAGGAGGTGAAAGATGACCTTGTCTTTGTGCTTGAGAGTGGCGTACAGCAGAAGGTAGTGCTGAATGCCTTTACCTGGGATGCTGAAATCATGGAGAATAACGTTGTGACAAAAGACTCAACCATAAACTCAACCAAACCGATTATTATCCGTGGTGGTCTTACCGTAGCCGAGAACGCTACACTTACCATAGCCGCTGGTACGAGTATGTATTTCCATGGCGATGCCGGAATGGACGTGTATGGATCACTTGTCGTTGACGGCACAGCCGACAAGCGTGTTGTAATGCGTGGAGACAGAATAGACCGTATGTTTGACTATCTGCCATACGATAATGTGAGCGGACAATGGAAGGGCATACATATCTATTCAACATCCGATGCCAATTATATAAGGTATGCTGATATCCACAGCACTTTTGACGCCCTTATATGTGATACCACACTGGTAGAGATAGATAACACCATTATCCACAACTGCCAAGGCTATGGTTTCCTGGCATATAATAGTGTCATTATGGCTCGCAATAGCCAGTTTACCAATACCCTCAACGACTGTGTGGCGGTATATGGCGGTGAGGCGCACTTCATACAGTGTACTATGGCACAGTTCTATCCGTTTGATTATAACCGTGGTGTTGCTTTGCGCTTCTCCAATTTCAAAGACGACAAAGACTATCCCCTGACGATGATGTCATGTATAAACACCCTCATCACCGGATATGCCGATGATGAGATACTCGGTACTTCAAGAGAAGACTCAGACACACCATATCTATATTATTTCGACCATTGTATCATACGCACCCCGGTGATGGATGAGGATCCTGTCCATCTGATAGAGAATATCTATGAACAGCCGGAGGATACGGTAAGTGGTGGTGTGAAACATTTCGCATTAATAGATACTAATAATCTGGTTTATGACTTCCAGTTGTCTGAAAAGTCATCCGCCATAGATAAAGGCACTCCCACATTGTTCTCTATAGACCTGTTGGGGCGCAAGCGTGATGACACTCCAGACATTGGTTGTTATGAGTTTTTCAAACCGGCTGAAGAGCAGAAAGAATGAATAATTATCATATCAACACCTTATACTATGAATACCATAGAAATAAAAATACAGGTAGAGTACCGTCTGATAAATGAATTATCAGATTCTGATAGAGAACTTATAGAGGCAGCCAAAAAGGCTACCGACAACTCCTACTCACCTTACAGCCATTTCCGCGTAGGTGCGGCATTACGCCTTTCTGACGGTCGCATAGTTATAGGCGCCAACCAGGAGAATGCGGCATTCCCCTCCGGCTTATGCGCTGAGAGGTCTGCCATCTTCGCTGCCCAGTCTAATTGGCCGGAACAGTCTATTGAGTCTATCGCCATTGCTGCCCGCAATGAGAATGGCTTTGTGGCAGTGCCTGTATCTCCGTGTGGTTCTTGTCGTCAGGTAATGCTCGAGATGGAGGAAAGGTATAAGCACCCCATACGCGTCCTTCTGTATGGAACACAAGGAGTGCATGTCATCAACAGCGTAAAAGACCTTTTGCCTCTCTGCTTTGTTGATGCCAACATGAGGTAGTTCCTCTTTATCTTATCCGCATTAGAACTGTGCGTAGATAAATGGTTGAGGCGTATCGCTGCGGAAGGTGACAACCAGTTGTATAGCGATAACAAACACAGCCAATTTGACAAGCCAATGGCTATTGATGAAACGCTGACATAACCAGTCGGCGTCGGTTTTGCGTATTGAGTGTAACACAAAACCGAGCATGACAAACAGCATCCATATAGGCCGTGCGAAGACAAACGGTGGCAGGTAGTCCCAGCTGAAGTCGGCTATACTGTGGTTTATAATCTGCCATGCTGTCTGCATGTCGTGGGCACGGAAGAAAACCCATGAGAAATTGATGAAGACGAATGTTATGAGCCATGCCGCAAAACGCACATACCATGTGTTAGGCAACCTGTCAAGCCATCCCTTACATAACTTATTGATGACAAGGGCTATGCCATGTAAGGCACCCCAGAAAACAAACATCCATGATGCACCGTGCCACAGACCGGACACCAGCATGGTTACGAAGTTGTTGAAATAAGTGCGCAATTTCCCTTTTCTGTTACCCCCCAAGGGTATATATACATAGTCGCGGAACCATGTGGAGAGAGCGATGTGCCAACGATGCCAGAATTCACCAACGTTCAGGCTCTGGTAGGGTGAGTTGAAGTTTTCCTTCAACTGGAATCCCATAACAGCAGCTATACCGATGCTCATATCGCTATATCCGCTGAAATCACAGTATATTTGTAATGTGAATCCTAATATTCCCATCATATTCTCAAAACCGCTATATCCCATCGGGTCATCAAAAATCCAGTTGTTGTATTGAGCTATATAGTCGGAGATGAGTCCTTTTTTCAGCAGTCCGATAATGATGAGCCACAGTCCACCATAGACCATTACATCTGTTATCTTCCTTTCTTGCTTTAACTGTGGTATAAGTGTCTCTGCTCTTGTGATAGGACCTGCCATAAGCAGTGGAAAGAATGTTATATAGAAGAAATACTCCAGTAAGCTTGTGTCAAGGGTGAATTTCTTCTTATATACATCAATGGAATAGCTTATAGCCTGGAAGGTATAGAATGATATACCCACAGGCAGGAAGATGTCTTGCAGGGCGAAGTTGCTACCAAAGATTGCATTAACGGTTGATATTGAGAAATTGGTGTACTTGTAATAGCATAATGGCGCAAGGTCGATTAATATTGTCAGGGTAAGCAGGAATTTCTGCTGTGCCTTAGTGCCGGCGTTGCTCATCAAGCGTGTCAGCCACCAGGAGAGTAGGGCGGTGAGAGGCAGTAATACCATCAATATGCCATTTGCCTTGTAAGCGAAGAAGAGGCTGAAGGCAACCACGTATGCCATCATAGCCGTTCGGCTGCTACGTTGCAGTAGCAGGTAAATAGCAAAGAATACTATAAATGCCATCATGAATGGCAGCGTACACAACGACCATGTGCTGTCTTGCTCACAGAAGAAACGTATTATCTCATTCATGGGTATTACAGTTTTTCACCAGGGAATGTGGGTTGATAAATCTTATGATGCTCGCGCTTATGCTTCTCAGTGGGTACTTTCATGATAATGGGATGAGCGGTAGAGTCGCTCTGTAGCCACTCTGCCACGTGGTCAAACCATACTGCGGCACTACTGAATGTTGGATGCACATGATCCTTACCTCTTTGGAATGTCAGTTTGCGGCTGTCAAAGAAACGCTCATCGCCGACGATAGTGCGTATAGCCTCGTTGATGCCGGCATCCTGTTTCCATGCAGGAGGACAAATCCATATAAATGGAATGTTACCCATCTTGTTTACAATAGCCTTGATATATTCCTTACGTTGTGGCACATCTCTGAAGAACTGCTCATTACTACCAAGACAGCATATAATAAATGTGGGGTTCACCTCACGAATATTGTATTCAAGTGTCTGGGTCTCAGCCCATAACTTGGTATTGCTACTGTACCATAACGCATTCCACAACTCATGACCATTAGCAAAAGCATAGTCGCTGGCGCGGAGTGTCAGTCCCTCAAGCATAGAGTCACCGAAGAAGAGTATGCGTTGCGAAGTGGTATCCAGTTCTTTTTTCTCTTCTTTCTTCTCAATCTCTGCTGTCAGTGTACTGTCTGCCTCTGCCACGGCTGTTGAGTCAGCCTCATATAAAGCGCTGAAATCCAGTTTCTTGACATATTCCTCATTGAAGGACAGGTCTTCGGGCATAAAGGCATAGCAAGCTAATATGACAAGTGCCACGATAAACAGGCAAAGTGTTTTTATCTGTGATGACATTACTAATTCACTTTCAACTATCAACTTTTATCTTTTAACTCAACTCAACTGAAACTTGTGAAAGTTGAGTAAATTACTCAATCGTCAATTCCACAGGACAATGGTCGCTGCCCATTATTTCTGTGTGTATCTTGGTTTCCTTAATCTGGTCTTTTAGTCTGTCGCTTACGATAAAGTAGTCAATGCGCCACCCGGCGTTCTTCTCACGTGCCCGGAACCTGTATGACCACCAGCTATAAACGACATCGTCAGGATGCTGGTAACGGAATGTGTCAATAAATCCCGACTCAAGCAAGTGTGAGAACTTGGCACGTTCCTCATCCGTGAAGCCTGCGTTGCGTCTGTTGGTCTTGGGGTTCTTAAGATCAATCTCCTGATGTGCTACATTAAGGTCGCCACAGAAAATAACAGGTTTTCTGGTGTCTAAAGATTTTATGTAAGCAAGGAAGGCGTCTTCCCACGTCATACGATAGTCAAGTCGTCTGAGCTCATCCTGAGAGTTAGGGGTATAGACAGTAACGATATAGAAATCCTTATATTCCAGTGTGATAACCCTTCCCTCATGGTCGTGTTCCTCGATACCAATACCATAGTTTACGCTGAGTGGTGTGTGGCGGGTATAAATCGCCGTGCCACTATATCCTTTTTTCTCAGCGTAGTTCCAATACGACTGGTATCCAGGGAATTGCAAGTCTAACTGACCTGCTTGCATCTTTGTTTCTTGTAGACAGAAAAAGTCTGCGTCGAGAGAGTTAAACACCTCATCAAATCCTTTCCCGGCGCAGGCTCTTAGTCCATTGACATTCCAACTGATAAATCTCATATCTAATCCAAATTCTTCTTAATGAGGTTCATAAACTCCTCACGGGTCTTAGCCTGATTGAAAGCTCCGCAGAAGTCACTGGTAGTGGTAATGGAGTTGTGTTTCTCAACACCTCTCATCTGCATACACATATGTTTTGCCTCAAGTACCACCATTACTCCCTGTGGCTTCAGTGTCTGCTGTATGCACTCACGTATTTGCTGTGTCATGCGCTCTTGCACCTGCAGCCTGTGACTGAAGATATCAACAACCCTTGCTATCTTACTCAGCCCCGTGATATATCCGTTAGGAATATATGCTACATGGGCCTTACCATAGAACGGCAGCATGTGGTGCTCACACATTGAGAAGAAATCAATGTCTTTGACAATAACCATCTGGTTGTATTTTTCCTCAAAGAGAGCATCTGTAAGAACTTTCTGCGGGTCTTGATAATACCCGCGTGTCAGCACCTGCATGGCTTTCGCCACCCTCATGGGAGTCTTCAGCAGACCCTCTCGTTGAGGGTCTTCACCTAATAGTTGGAGAATATCCTTATAGTGATCGGCTAACTGTTCCAAGCCCTCACGATATTGTATCTCTGTTTCCATTTACATTAAACTGATTTTCATTTTCACCAAGTTGGCAGACTTATATCCCATCCCCCTTATCTCTCTCAGATAACGGAGTGCCTCCTTCTGATCTTGGAAATTACCAATACGGCAAATCCATCGCGGAGAGTAGAAGTGTACATAGACGGGTTTGTCTGGGAATTTCTCTTTAACCTTCTTACCGACCTTTTCTGCTTCCTCGCGGTCTTTGCGTGTGTTGCCACCAGCCCAGACCTGAACGCGCCAACCTTCTTCTTTGCGTGCTCCAACAAGAATCTTTTTCTGTGATCCGTCACGCATTTTGCTGGAACTGGCCAGTCTGGCAACACGCTTCATCACTTTTCCGTCGCCCTCGCCACGCTGGCCGCCGGAGCGTTGTGACGCCTGAGAATTATTCTTGTGTTCCTTCTCGTCGATAGCGTGTTCCACCACTTTGTCTGGATGAGTAGGCAGTTCAGGTGAGAAATCCGGTTCACCGATACGTGTGGAACCCCCCGGCTGCTGAGAGCCGGAGGTGTTGCCACTTTGTTTCTTGTTACCATTAACGACATCGTCAATCGATGAACTTTGTTTCACCGTTACGGTGCCTCCTTGTTGGTTCTCTTGTGCCATAGCACTTATGCAACCCAACAAGGTGAGTGATAATAATGTTATGAGGTGTTTCATTATATCTATTAGTGTTATTTTTTCCAAGCGTCTATGATGCCCTTGAAATCAGCTGCCTTCAGTGAGGCGCCACCGATAAGGCCACCGTCGATATCCTCTTTTGCGAAGAGCTCTGGAGCATTGCTGGCTTTACAGCTGCCACCATACAATATAGTAGTATCTTCAGCCACAGCTTTTCCATATTTGTCGGCAATGACACCACGTATGTACGAGTGTATCTCCTCAGCCTGCTCGGCTGTAGCGGTCTTGCCAGTACCAATGGCCCATATTGGTTCGTATGCGATGATGATATTACGGAACTCGTCCTCGCTGAGATTGAACACGCTACCCTCGAGCTCTGCCTTAACCACCTCGTTCTGTTTGCCAGCCTCACGCTCAGCCAATGTCTCACCGATACAGAAAATCACTTTCAGATCATTGGCAAGTGCTAACAGCACTTTCTCCTTGAGTATCTCAGGTGTCTCGTGATAGTACTCACGACGCTCTGAGTGACCTAATATGACGTACTGTGCGCCAGTGCTTTTAACCATCTCTGCGCTCACCTCACCTGTGAAAGCACCACTTGCCTTATCAGCGCAATTCTCTGCGCCCAGGCCAATGATATCCTGGTCGATAATATTTGCCACAGATGCAAGATGGATAAACGGAGTGCAAATCACCACGCCACATGCCGGTTTGTCAGCTGTCAGCTGCTCATTGAGTTCTTTTGCCAATGCGATACCATCCTGCAGGTTCTTATTCATTTTCCAGTTACCTGCTACAATTTTCTTTCTCATAATAATTCGTTTTTTTATTTATTGTTTATTGGTTCTTCTTTTACAAAGCCATTTTATACCAGCCCACATCCTGTCTAAGAGTGTGAGGAATGCCAATGGCAGGAAGAAGAGCAGTGTTATACGCAATAGCTTGCTGCCTGTTTCGTCAGCAG
>JAGDAU010000128.1 GCA_017959365.1 Prevotella sp. | reverse complement strand
AATCTGCAACTTGCCACTGAGGAATAACAACTCACTGTTGTCTATGAGAACGCTATCCACACAAGCGAACGGTATGGGCAGGTCACGACTGAAATCAAGCGAATCGGTGTAACCGGTACACAGCCGCTGAAACAGCTCTGCCAGGTTCTTACCCCTGATGATACCGTCTGCTGTCGGGTTACGCTTCTTCTTACCGATGGCAATACCTCTTGTAAGAAAATAGGTATTCTGCTTCTTACGGTCGCTAAGGCTTTGGTTTCTCAAGTCCTCCTTGTCGGTAATGACGTAACTCCAGTCCTGCTTACGAACCAGGGAGTCAAGGGCATTGGCGTTATATCCGATGGAATATAAACCTCCAACGATGCTACCCATTGACGTGCCGGTAATGATATCTACTGGTATGCCGGCTTTCTCTATCACCTTCAGCACACCGATATGTGCCATTCCTTTGGCTCCGCCACCACTAAGCACTACCGCCACTTTCTTTCTGCCGACGTGGTTGTTGCTATTGGTCACATTGTCCTGCTGCGCACTTGCCACCATGCCGAAAAGCATCGTGACGGCAAGCGTTAATAATTTCCGTCTCATTATTTCTTTTAACTATTTCAAATTTCGCATTCGCTCATTTTATGGGTTGAATGTTTAATGTTTAAAGTTTACAGTGATATAGTTTTTATGCTTGTTTTCTAATTTAATATAGCTGCAAAAGTAATTCACTTTCAACTATCAACATTTATCTTTCAACTCAACTGAAATTAATACACCATAAGAACCTTTGCCTTGCCAGTCAGTTTCCCTGGCATACCAAAATAACTACCATCCACCATGATGTTCAGAATGGCATTCTCGCTGCCGCCATTAGTAACGTAGGCCTTATTCTCGCCTGATCCACTAATAGACATATCTTTTGCGGGACGGAAGAAAATATCACCGTCAGGTCTCTTGTAATAATACAAAGGTGTTGACTGAATCACCTCACCGCTAACGGGATGTATAGCAAGAAGTTCCATGTTATGCTTGTCAACAAATCTGACCACCATACGCGCACCGGACATATACATTGGTGAAGGAATATCAACAGACATATTCGAGCCGCCGTCATACTGCATCTCTAAATTATAAACCTCCCATGTTGAGAATTTCATATCGTCAGAGAACTGCGATGTACCGAAAATGATATTATAGAGAGCCGTCACATCGCTGGTATTGATCTGCATATTCATGTCGATATCACAAAGCGGGCGGTAAGTACTGTAGTCGGTGCCGAAAATGACATTATACAGAGCTGTCACATCCGTCGTGGAGGGATCGGCACCCTCTATATTGCTACAGTCAACATCACCAAGGATTCCCATGGGCCGATAACCTACAGTTACCGGCTCTATCTCAACCTCCGGAGCCTCCTCACCATCTAGCATGATAGCAAAATCCCCTTCCACAAACTCAGCATCGGGTGTAGTAATCTCACAGCCATTCAACTGCACATCGCTGAAATAACGTATTGCACCATTGGGACCGTATGCGCGGATAACGCAGTTGTTGGCTACCAGCGTGCTGTTGCATGTTGTACCCCACCGGTTGGTGTCGCCGAAGATGCCACTGTTGGTCTCTCCTTTGCTATAGACATCACATCCGTTGATGGTCAGCGTACCAGGTTTGCTGAGATCAATACCGATATTGTAGGCATAGCAATACAAATGGTAGGAGTTCTGGTATGACGGTGGATTTCCTGATATCATGTTTGATTTGTGCTGTGGTGCGTGTAGTCCGCTCCCCCCCACTTTATCAATGGTCAGATCACCGTTGGACAATATGCAGATGTGATTTTCAGACACTATGATATTGTAGCCTATAAGGCGGAGTTTAAGGCCTCCTGTTCCTCTGCTGTGGATAAGGGGATAGTCACATGTGCCCCTCATATATACATTGTCGAGGGTCAATGTGCGCGTGTCGGGGTCATAACTGATATTACCTCTTTTGAGCATGCTGTTAGCCACATTATCCTTAGTAAAATTATTTATCGGCACACCGCATATAGAAACGTCATACTCAGTGAAATCACCTACGATACCCAAGTTGGGGTCTTCCTCTATATTATTCTTGAAGTTAGACCAGTATTCCGCATCAGCATACATCTTCTTGGTACCTTGCGGCACATACACCTTAACCTCATTCTGCTGGGATGTATAATTGTTGTTGAATGTGAATTTAGATATGCTTGGAGGTATCATACACTTACTGTAAACAGTCTTAACAGTAGAGCAATTAAACGAATATTCATCTATTTTCCTCAATGTGGATGGCAGGGTTATCTCAGACTGCGCAACGTATAGTATTCCCATATAGCCAATCTCCTCCAAGCCCTCGTTAAGGACAATTGTCTTAACATTGCTTTTGATGGCATAGTTGGCAATGCGCTTAACAGAGGAAGGAATGGTAAGGGAGGTTCTCGTTGGGGCATTCTCGGGAAACATCAAGAGCAAGGTCTTATCCTTATTATATAGGATATTGTCTTCCACTGTGAAATAGGGATTAGCCTCATCCATCTTTATTGTCTCAAGACTCTTAGGACCTGCGGAAAAGAAGCCTTCTGCTATAGTTCTTAATGTCTTCGGAAGACGTAATTCCTTACATTTTTTCAAACCATTAAGTCCCCACAAGCCAATGGTGGTAACCTTGTAGGTCTCTCCATTATAGTTCACCGTCTCCGGGATTGTCACCACATCCGGCACAGCATCCTCGTTAATATAATGGTTGCTTTCTACCGCTACTGTCTTATCATCATTGCTGATAATGCTATAATTGATATTATCAACCACAAAAGCCCACAGTGTGTTGGCATACAGTGATAACACCGTTATCAATGTAAAATAAAAAAACTTTCTATTCATATCTTTATTATTTTTTATTCTGTCTGCAAATTTAGCGTTTTTTTTTCACATACCAACTTTTTTTTATAAAAAAACACCTTACAGCATAATTTACTCAACTTCCGCAAGCTCCAGTTGAGTTGAGTTAAAAGATAATAGTTGAAAGTTGAAAGTGAAATACAATATTTTTCTTTTGGGTACGTTATTATGACGTGCTAAAAAGAAAAATAGTCTTTCTTATACTCGCTGTGGCGTGCCTGAAGGCGGCAGCGCAGTATGATGTCTCCCTTTCCCATTACTGGGGAATGGAGCCTTACTATAATCCGGCAGCAGTAGGTAAGGAGAACGTTATCAACGCTGTGGGAGCATACGCCATAGACCTTGCCGGATTTGAGCATAACCCGCAGACGGCATACTTCGGAGCTGACCTGCCTTTCTATTTCCTCAACAGCTATCACGGAGCCGGCGTATCGTATATGAACGACAGGATCGGTCTATTCGTACACCAGAGGCTCGCCTTGCAGTACGCACTGAGGAAGAGACTCTTAGGAGGTAACCTGAGCGTGGGTGTACAGGTAGGTATGATAAACGAGAAATTCGACGGCAGCAAACTGGACCTTGAGGAGAGCAACGACCCGGCATTCACTAAAGCAGAGGTTGACGGCAACAGTGTTGACTTGGCTGTAGGACTATATTACAAGCACAAGAAATGGTATGCCGGAGTATCGGCACAGCACATCACATCGCCGCTGATAAAACTGGGTGAGACAAACGAGTTGAAGATAGACCCCACATATTATTTTATAGGCGGATACAATATAAAGCTAAGAAATCCGTTTCTTACAATACACCCCACTGTATTAGTACGCACCGACATGAATGCTTTCAGGGCCGACATCTCGGGGCGACTGGAGTACAACCATGAGAACAAGATGCTATATGGAGGACTGTCATACAGCCCGTCTAACTCTATAACGGCACTCATAGGAGGCAGTTTCCACGGCATCAACGTGGGTTACAGCTATGAGATGTACACCTCTGCCGTTAATCCCGGCAATGGCAGCCACGAGCTCTTCGTGAATTACCAGATGGACATCAACCTGACAAAAAAAGGAAGAAACAAACATAAAAGTGTGAGAATACTATAGAAATATGACTAACATGAAAAAATGTGTTACAGCACTGTTCGCCGTTTTCACCGCCATAGCCATTGTAGGCTGCTTTGGCGGTAAAGCCACCTCTACGGGTAAGGGTGGCGAGGTAACAGGCGTTGGTGGTGGAAAGGGATTCACTGAACCCACACCTTACGGTATGACCATGATTAAGAGAGGATACCTGCTCATGGGTATCACCAAGGAAGACAGCCTTTGGGGCAAGAAGACGCCACAGAAAGACATATCAGTGGACGGATTCTGGATGGATGAGACAGAGGTGACAAACTCAGAATACAAGCAGTTTGTATATTGGGTGCGCGACTCCATCCTCCGCACACGCCTTGCCGACCCCGCATACGGTGGCGACGAGACGTATATGATAACAGAGGATAAGAACGGTGACCCTGTAACGCCACATCTCAACTGGAAGAAGGCACTGCCACGCAAACCCAACGAGGATGAGCAGAGGGCTATAGAGAGCCTCTATTATATCAACCCCGTTACGGGAGAGAAATCTCTTGACGCAAGGCAGATGAACTATAAGTATGAGGTGTATGACTATACCGCCGCAGCACTGCGTCGCAACAGGCTGAACCCACAAGAGCGCAACCTTAACACCGACGTGGCTGTCAACCCGAACGAGGTAGTCATGATATCCAAGGACACTGCATACATCGATGATGAGGGACGTATAGTGAGAGAGACCATCAACAGGCCGTTGAGCGGAGAATGGGATTTCCTAAACACATACATCATCAATATATATCCAGACACCACATGCTGGGTAAACGACTTCCGCAACTCTGAGAATGAGACATATATGCGTAACTATTTCAGCAACCCGTCATACAACGACTACCCCGTGGTGGGAGTGACATGGGAGCAAGCCAACGCTTTCTGCGCATGGCGCACCGACTTCCTGCTCAAGGGCTTGGGCGGTGAAGCACGCTATATACAGCGCTACCGCCTGCCGACAGAAGCTGAGTGGGAGTATGCCGCAAGAGGAAAAGACGGACTGGAGTTCCCATGGGAGAATGAGTCGGTAAAGAACGGCGAAGGCTGTTTCTTTGCAAACTTCAAACCAGATAAGGGTAACTACACCAAAGACGGAAACCTCATCACAAGCCGGACAGCCATCTATGGCGCCAACAGCAACGGACTGTATGACATGGCGGGCAACGTGGCAGAGTGGACAAGCACAATTTATACAGAGGCTGGCGTGGATGCCATGAATGACCTTAACCCGCAGTTATCGTACAACGCCGCGAAGGAAGACCCCTACCGGCTGAAGAAAAAGAGCGTGAGAGGCGGATCATGGAAAGACCCGGAGTCATACATTCGGTCAGCATGGCGCACATGGGAATACCAGAACCAGCCACGATCTTATATCGGCTTCCGCTGCGTGAGAAGTCTCGCAAGCTCATCAAGCCAGAGAATGAAAACTACCTCAAGATTTAAGAAAAAGAAATAAACAATGGCTAAATACAGTAAATTCAATCTTGTCTACCACCTGCAGAAGTGGATGGACAGCGTGCCGGGACAGACATTCCTTAACTATGCATATAGCTGGGGTGCTTCTATCGTTATCCTCGGTACATTATTTAAACTAACCCACCTGCCGTACGCCAATATCATGCTTTTCATCGGTATGGGTACTGAGGTGTTTGTGTTCTTCCTGTCAGCTTTTGACCGTCCATTTGACAAGACTGCCATTGGAAAGGAACTGCCAACACATGTATATAGCGATAACGAGGTGCATGCCACACCGTCGGTTACGGGTGAGAACGTGACAAATGGCGACAATGCCGGCAATGCAGAATACTCTGGCGAATCTGTTTCCGGTGGTTATGCCGGAGGCGGAGGATACTCCGGAGGCGGTGGATATGCCGGTGGCGGTGGCGTTGTTATCACCGGCGGCGGTGTAACAGGTTCCGACGGCACTGGCGAGGCATCTGCCTTTACCGGTGGCACTGGCGGAGCCGGTGGCGTGACAATCATCGGTGGCGGCGGCTCAATGGGTGGAACCATGGGAGGCTACGACGACACCCCACAGAATATCGAGAGCGAGGAGTTTGAGTATGAGCCGGGCGGACCAGCAGAGGAGACCTCATCAGGCGCTCACGGCATCAGCGGACAAACCCCAATCATTCCGCAGGAGTGGCTCGATCAGCAGCAACAGGTGTCTCCAGAGATGGAGGAGGCTACAGTGGGTTATGTTGACGCACTGAAGAACCTTACCGAGATGCTGCAGAAGGTGAGCGAGCAGAGCGAGAAACTTGCAACCAACAGCGAGGAGATGGAAAACCTCAACCGTACACTCACTGGTATATGCAAGGTTTACGAGATGCAGCTTAAGGGAGCCAGCCAGCAGGTGGGCACCATTGACCAGATTAATGATCAGACACGTAAGATGGCCCAGCAGATAGACCAACTCAACCAGATTTACGCACGCATGATAGAAGCAATGACAGTAAACGTAAGGATGAGTGCCGCGGCTACAGGGGCAGACACTACAATAACAACAGCTAACCAACAGTAATCAAGATAGATGGCTATAAAGAAAAGACCCGTTTCACCTCGCCAGAAGATGATCAACCTGCTATACGTGGTGTTGATGGCCATGCTGGCGCTGAACATCTCTACAGAGGTGATAAACGGTTTCACCATAGTGGAGGAGAGCCTTAAGCGTACCACTAAGAACTCCTCTGAGCGCAACCGGGCCATCTATGATGACTTGAAGGAACAACTGCGCACCAATCCTGAGAAGGTGAGGGAATGGTATGCCAAGGCATCGGAAGTGAAGGGCATGAGCGACTCGCTCTACAACTTCGCCCAAGAGCTGAAGGAAGCCATAGCACGAGCTGCCGACGGACCGGGTGCCTCACTTGATAATATTGAGAACAAAGACAACTTGGAGGCAGCAAGCCAGGTGATGCTTGCACCCGGAACAGGCAGGGGGCGTGAGCTGTATAACGCCGTAAACTCTTTCCGCACAAGAATAGTAGATCTTGTGGCTGACCCGTTGCAGAAACGCATCATCAACAGCAACCTATCTACCGAGGTGCCAAAGAACGAGAACACCATGGGCAAGAACTGGCAGGAATATATGTTTGAGAACATGCCCGTGGCAGCCGCTATCACACTGCTATCCAAACTGCAAAGCGATGTGCGCTACGCCGAGGGTGAGGTACTGCACTCCTTAGCCTCTAATATCGGTCTTAAGGACATACGCGTCAATAAGTTGGAGGCATTTGTGGTACCAAGCCAGACAAAGATGTTCCCAGGCGACCCATTTGAGGCAAAGATTGTAATGGCTGCGGTAGATACCACACAGCGACCGGAGATTTACGTCAACGGAGCAAGAATCAGTGGCGACACCTATTCGTTCCGCGCCGGTGGCATCGGTGACCACTCTTTCAGCGGTTACATACTGATGCATGACGCCTCCGGCAATACGCTACGACGTGACTTCACACAGAAATATACCGTGATAGAGCCGCCTCATGTGCCTAACAGCGCAACAGTGGCAGCAGACATGATGAACGTGCTTTACGCCGGTTACGACAACCCGATGAGCATTTCTGTGCCAGGTGTGAAACTGGAGGATATATCCGCCACTATGTCGGGAGGTTCATTCCGGTCCACATCACCAGGTCACTACATAGCCGTACCATCGGCAGTGGGACAGGATGTAACCATCAACGTATCGGCAAAGGGTAACAATATCGGAGCTTTCACCTTCCACGTAAGGAAACTGCCAGATCCGGTGGCTTACATACCACAAGGTACAGACAGGTTCCGTGGCGGTGGATTATCGAAAGCAGCTCTTATGGGTTCTGGAGGCATCAAGGCAGCCATAGACGACGGACTGCTTGACATAGAATTTAAAGTACTTGGCTTCGAGACGGTATTCTTCGATAATATGGGTAATGCCGTACCGATGGCATCCGCCGGAGCAGCATTCACCGAGAGACAGAAAGAACAGTTCCGCAAACTATCCCGCAACAAGCGTTTCTACGTAACAAGGGTAAAGGCAGTGGGTCCGGACGGCGTGACACGCACACTGCCAGGAGCAATGGAAATAATAGTGAAATAACAATCAACATAGAATATGAGACGCATATTATTCATATTTTTCGTAGCATGCCTGACTCAGGCGGTGACAGCACAGCCTGCGGCACGCAGAGCCCAACAGCAGCAGCAACAGCAACAACGTAAGAATAACAGCTCTGCCAACCTTACAACAAGGGCAAAACTCGACTTTCCCACAGCCGTGCCAATGTCTGATGACGTGGTATGGCGCCGGGACATCTACCGTGAGCTTGACCTCACCGTGGACGAGAATGCCGGACTATACTATCCCGTGGAGCCAATAGGGTCGCAGATGAACCTTTTCACCTACATCTTCAAGCTGATGATGACGGGTAACATCAAGGTGTATGAATACCGCCTTGACGGTAATGAGGTGTTCACCGACTCCGCAAGAGTAAAGCCGCTGGAGTTTCTCGACAACTACCACATCTATTATGAACGCGACGGAGCAAGGGTTCGCTTAGACAACAGTGATATCCCCTCGCGCGAAGTGCAGGGATATTATCTGAAGGAAAGCGCCTACTATGACCAAGGCACCGCTACATTCCATAAGCAGGTGATAGCACTGTGTCCTATCCTGATGCGTGAGGATGACTTCGGCGACGGATCACAGAAATATCCGCTCTTCTGGGTGAAATATGCCGACCTCGCACCATTCTTGAGCAAACAGACCATTATGCCGAGCGATGTCAACAATGCGGCAACAATGAGTGTGGATGACTATTTCACCATGAATATGTATAAGGGAGATATCTATAAGACCACCAACAAACTTGGACGCACACTGGCACAATACTGCCCCACCGACTCTGCCATGACAGAGGAGCAGAAGCGCATAGAGGCTGAGTTGGAGGCCTTTGAGAAGAATATCTTCGGTGACCAGGAGAAAAAAGACTCTCTTGACAGCATTGCCAATGCCAAACTCGATGAGAAGAAGGTTAAGAAAGGAAGTCGCAACCGCCGCTCTGGTGGCAATCAGGAGAGTGTAAGCAGAACGCGCCGCTCACGTGGCAACTCCGGCGGACCAGCCTCCGGCAGCAACGCCCGTGTGACAGTAAGAAGAGAGAGACATTGATTGTGTTTCAGCAACTATCAGCACTATTGCACTATTGCACTATTAGCACTATTGCACAATTGCACTATCATAGCAACTATAAATTCTAAAAAATAAGAGAAAATGAAAAAGGTATTTACTGTTATGGCTATTGCCATTATGATGTCGGCAATGCCGGCTATGGCACAGGTAAAATTCGGCCTCAAGGGAGGTATGAATGTTACAAGCATGCACCTTAGTTCTAAAGTATTAGACTCTGACAACAAAATGGGCTATTATGTTGGTCCCACCGTACTTGTTCAGTTGCCAATAGTAGGACTTGGTATTGATGCAGCCGCACTCTATGACCAAAGGGAGGCAAAGCTCAAAGGCGATATTACTACCGAGGGTGCAGCAGCATCATCTAATGTTAAGATGCAGTCAATACAAGTACCCATAAACGTACGCTACGCTGTTGGATTAGGTAACACTGCAAGTATATTCTTCTTCGCCGGACCACAGTTTGGTTTCAATGTTGGCGACAAAGAAGATAAGGCAAAGAACTATAAGCTAAAGGACTCCAACCTCAGCGTAAACCTTGGTCTGGGAGCCATGCTGATTAACCACCTGCAGATTAACGCCAACTACAACTGGGCACTCGGCAAAACAGGTGACAGTTTTGAGGAAAACGTAAAAGAAGGGTTCCATACGAAGAAAGGCATGAAGGCCAGCGCTTGGCAGATCGGCCTTGCATATTATTTTTAAGTTGACGAATTGACAAGTTGTTTGAAATAGAGCATATTAACTTAAAACGAGACAGTGTCTTTCGTTGACGTAATATTACCTCTACCATTGGAGGGGATGTTTACTTACTCCCTGCCAGATGGTCTCATGCCGGACACTATAGTGCCCGGCATGAGGGTTATTGTACCAGTAGGTAAAACGAAGACATATATAGCGATAGCACACCACGTGCACGACATAAAGCCACCATTCGAAGTGAGGAACATCGTTGAGGTGGTTGACAAGCAGCCGGTACTGCTGCCACAACAAATGAGACTGTGGGAGTGGATTGCAAAATATTACATGTCGCCCATAGGAGAGGTGTATAAGGCGGCAATGCCTTCAGGGATGAAGGAACGCGACGGATATAAGTCACGCACAGAGAAGTATGTCATGCTACCGGAGAAATACCGTAACGAGAGAGCAATACATGTGATGCTCGACATCCTAAGCCGCTATCCCAAACAGACGAAGGTGATGACAACATTCTTGTACATCTCCCACTACGACACCATGGAAGGTGATATCCCCGGCGAACCCATCTCCGAGGTGTCAAGAGAGGAACTCATCAACGAGTCACACTGCACTACATCTGTGCTGAAGTCGCTCATCGACAAGGGATTCCTACAGGTTTACGACCGCGAGGTGGGGCGTCTGAACATCAATATGGAACCGACAGACATTCCACACCGTCTGAATGAAATCCAGCAAGACGCCTACAACAAGATACTCATGGAAATGTATGGCAAGAATGTGGTTCTGCTACATGGCGTCACGTCAAGCGGTAAGACAGAGATTTATATTCATCTGATAGAGAAAATGCTGAAAGAGGGGAAACAGGTGATGTACTTGCTACCAGAGATAGCCCTTACTGTACAGATGACAGACCGCCTCAAACGTGTTTTCGGAAACAAACTGGGTATTTACCATTCTAAATACAGCGATGCGGAGCGTGTGGAGATATGGCAGAAACAACTGTCAAGAAATCCCTATAAGATAATCCTTGGTGCACGCTCTGCCGTTTTTCTGCCTTATCAGGACCTCGGGCTGGTGATTATCGACGAGGAACACGAACAGTCGTTTAAGCAGCAAGATCCCATGCCACGCTATCATGCCCGCAGCGCTGCTATCATGCTTGCCACAATGTGTGGTGCAAAGACCCTCTTAGGCACCGCCACACCATCAGCGGAGAGCTACCATAATGCCAAGACCGGGAAATACGGCTATGTGCGCATAGAAAAAAGATATAAGGATATTCTGATGCCACAAATCAATATTGTTGACATCAAGGATTTCCAACGGCGCAAGATGATGAACGGAGTATTCTCCCCCACTCTGCTTGGTGCCATGCGACAGGCGCTTGATGACAAGCAACAAGTGATGCTCTTCCAGAACCGCCGGGGTTTCTCGCTGATGATAGAGTGTCACACCTGCGGATGGGTTCCTCACTGCACCAACTGTGATGTTGCTCTCACCATGCACAAGACAATGGGAGTTCTGACATGTCATTATTGCGGATATACCTATCGTGTACCCGACACATGCCCGTCGTGCGGTGAGCACGACCTCAGAGGGCGAGGTTATGGCACAGAAAAAGTGGAAGACCAGATAATGGACATCTTCCCAAAGGCACGCATAGCACGAATGGATCTTGACACCACACGCAGCCGTTCTGCATACGAGCGTATCATTAATGACTTCTCTGCCGGCAGGACAAACATCCTTATCGGCACACAGATGATTACCAAAGGTCTTGATTTCGGCAACGTGAGCGTGGTGGGTATCCTCAATGCCGACAGCATGTTTAATATGCCTGACTTCCGTGCCTTTGAGCATGCGTATATGATGATACAGCAGGTGAGCGGAAGGGCGGGCAGAAAACACAGGCAGGGGCAGGTGTATCTCCAGACCAAGAACCCGGCACATCCAGTAGTGCAGGCAATCACCAATGGGGCTTTCGAGACATTCTTTGAGGAGATGATGGAAGAGCGCAGGACATTCTGCTATCCTCCATTCTACAATATAATAAATATCTTCTTGCGCCATAGCAAGGAAGATGTTGCCAATACCGCCGGCATAGAGATGGCAAGCCGCCTGCGACAAGGACTTGGCTCCCGCGTGTTGGGACCAGACAAGCCACCCGTAGCGCGCATCAAAGGCATGCACATCCGTAAGATATTGCTTAAATTAGAGAAGAGCCTCAATGCCACACAACTGCGGCAATACCTCATAGCAGAACGTGACAAGATGCTGACCAACAAGCAATATGCCGCACTTATGATCTATTATGATGTAGATCCAAGCTAAACAAACAAAAGATATTAAGAATTAAGAATTATAATCATGGATAAAAACAAGATGAATTGCCCACGCTGTGGAGCTGAGTTGGTAAGAGAAAACTGTATCTGCCCAAGTTGCGAATGGTCTATACACAGAGTAGAGCATCCGGCAAACAAGTATATCCGTTATGTGCAGTCACCAGTGTCTAATACTGTGGTGACACTGGCATTCCTGCTCGCACTGGCGGGTCAGCTGATGATTGTCTTCACTGGTGACTTCTTCGCCCTACCCTTTGCCAACAATCTGATGGTGGCAGCCCATGTGGTAAAGACCATTGGTGAGACAGCACTGCTCTTTTGTCTGATGTACGGCCTGAAGTTTGAGTTCTGGAGATTCCGTTTCCACCTTGCTCTTGTCATTCTGATGCTATTGGCATATCATCTTATGTCAGCGGCATTACTCACTGTGCTTGACAGAGGAATGGACCCAAATGAAATGACATCGTGGTTCACTATATGCGGATGGATGCTTATTGTCACTGAAGTGATATATGCACTGCTTGGAGTGCGGCTGTACGACACCTACAACGGGAATCTGTCCTTCATAGGCATTATGATGCTCATCGCCGCACTGCTGCACTTAGGGTTCAATGTATTCCTGAATATGACCGGCCGTGTTCTTCTCTGCGACATCGCCATCTTCGCTGCCAACGCCATCTATTTCTACTGTCTCAAGGCAGCCCTGCTCGATCATAAGAGCTACCTGCTCTTCGCCAAGCAAGAGTCAAAGGTGGAGTAGTTTCTTATAGTATCTCGTCTCACCTCCATACAAAACGGAGATATACTCCCGAAGGAGATAGTCGGGACGGAAGGACACCTCCTCAAAATATGGCACCTTCAGGCTGTTGAGGCTATACACACGCTTGTTTTTGAATGCCTTTATAGTGGCGTAACCACCGTTTTCCTGTCTCAGAAGGTCGTAGCTCATTGACTCCGAGGTAGTGTTAAACACCCACACGTCAGCATCTCCTGCCACATCAAGGACTTTCTCTAAGGACAATGGCAAAGAACCGCTATGCTCATCCGCAGCGAAAGGATAGTTTCCACCGGCATCAGCAATGAGACGTGCTACTGTACTCCTGCCACCCGCCACATACCATGTTGAACCTGTCAGTTTCTCAGTAATCATGGATGGATGACTCGTTGATAACGAAGCCTCATCACGTAATTTATTATACTCACCCTCAACCACGGCAAACAGGCTGTCAGCCTCATGCTCACGCCCCCATAGCATACCATAGAAACGCATCCATTCCGCACGAGCTAACGCAGTAGGTTCCATATACTCAGCACATTGAACAAGAGGTATGCCGGAATTATCCAACCTGCCGAAACCACCAGAGTTCTCAAAGGGCGACAGAAATACCGCATCTGCACCCATATCAACAATCCTCTCGACATCGGGTGACATCGCCTCACCGCAATCGACAACCAAATGCCGCCCTACCCTCTCATGCACCCAAGGCAGAAGCATATACCGCAGGTCAGCGACACCCGCCAGCGCCCCTTCAGCATGTAGCATAGCCATAAGGGATGCATGAGCGGTGTTGAATACCACGGCACGACGCATGGGAACATACAACACCTGCCCCTCCGGCAAATGCCCAACTCTTGCGCTATCATCCCTATTCACTAATATATAACGAGCCAAAGAACGGCCCTCATTCCATGGGTCATCAAGCGTTACGACACGATAATCGTCATGCACAACAACATGGATGTTTCGGGCATGACGGAAAATGATGGTATCACCGCCAACACCCTCTGCGTTATGTACCTTGCCACACCCGACGAGCATAGACACAAGCAACAATAAAACCACCCACATCGTTTTCATAATTGCAAAAGTACATCTTTTTCAACACAGAACCAAACATGTTTTGAGTTTTCACTTAGGAAAAAAACCATTTCGTTGATTATTTTATACCTTATATAAAAAAATGTGTAACTTTGCCAGCAGGAAATATCAAATCCATTATAACATGAAAAAAATATTAGTATTACTTTTATCCGTTATTGGCATTGCAGCGTACGCCGATGACTACACCTATCCATATTTGGTGTTCATAGACAATAGCGGTAATGCCACTACGCTGAATGTCAGCGAATTGAAAATAACCTTCGAAAACGGACAATTAGTGGCACAAAACAGTGACGAGAAACGAACTTTCAATCTGTCCGAACTGTCAGTGATGCAGTTCGCCGAAACAGGAACGGCAACAGGCATAGACACCATCACTACAACCGTCGATAGCTCGCAACCCATAGAAGTGTACAGTTCCTCCGGTATTCTGATGGGAAGATACAACAGCATCTCTGAGGCCTCTCAACAACTGCAAAGAGGAGTTTATATAGCAAGACAAAATGAGGTAACGTCTAAATTTACGGTAAAATGATTAAAAGGATAACAACACTCTGCGTGCTGACACTGGCGGTGACAGCTTTGTCAGCACAGACACTAAACATCAAGACTGGTCAGACGGTATATCAGATACCGGCTGCCCAGGCTGGTGAGATGATTTACTCTGGCGGAGAGACACTCACCGTCATGGGTAAGGAGATAGCTGTTGCCGACATTGACGAGATGTTTGTTGACAACACCAAGGTTACCGACAACACGGTAAACATAACATACTCTGGAGAGACGGCAGAGATACTGGTGGCAGGCAACATAGCCAAAAACATCACCACAGAGACACGTGGCGCACACGTAGTGGTGATACAAGACGCAGATGTGACAAATGAGATCACATACACACTGAATGGATCTTCTGACAACGGATCACTATATATGGACGGACAGCTGAAAGCAACCTTCATCCTTAACGGAGTAACGCTCAACAACCCAGACAGTGCGGCTATTAACATCCTTGACGGTAAGCGTATCAATATCGAACTGGCAAAGGGTACTGTCAACACCTTTACCGATGGTAAGGGTGGCAAGCAAAAGGGCTGCTTCGCCGTTAAGGGACATACAGAGTTTAAAGGCGGAGGCACACTGAATATCACTGGTAACAAAAATCATGCTTTCTGGGGTGATGAATATGTAGAGATAAAAAAGAGCGTGGGAGAAATCAATATCCTCGGATCTAAAGGAGACGGTTTCAACGTTAATCAGTATTTCCAGATGAACGGCGGCACAGTGACCGTCACGGGAGTTGCCGATGATGGCGTACAGGTTAGTTATGAAACTGATGACGATGACAACATCCTGGAGGACGAGGAAAACACCGGACTTATCACCATCGGTGGTGGAACGCTCGACATCACTGTAACGGGCGACGGGTGCAAAGGCCTCAAGACAGAAGGCTCCGTTGCCATTTCCGGAGGTAAGATTAACATAACACAGACTGGCAGTCTGGTGGAGAAAAAGGGAGACCTCGTCTATCCCACATCGATAAAAAGTGACGCAGACATCACTATCACTGGTGGAGAGATAACCATCAACAACACTGCTGACGGCGGCAAGGGAATCAGTGCCGACGGCAACATCACTATTGACGAGAGTATGGCTACTGTTGTGATAGACATCAAGGCTAATGGCATTGGCGGAACGAAAGAAGTGGAGAGCGGAAGCGACACAGAGACAGAAGGGTCATACGTTGTGTACGTCACAGTACCGACAACAGGCGGAGGTGGAGGCTATGGAGGCCCCGGCGGAAGCAGCGCATGGAATACGGTCTATCTATACAAAAGCGACGGCACTCTGGTGCAGCAGCTGACAGCCACTAAAACCATCACGTCAGGATACTATTCTGCCACCTTCAATTATTATGACTTCAAGGCTGCCGACAGCGGCACATATTATTTCAAGGCCAACGACTACAGTGGACGACAGGGCACATACGCCATACAGTCGGGTACCTTCAGCGGACCGACGACAGGCGACGACGTGTACTATTCCATCAACAACAGCTACACCACCTCTGGCAGCACAAGAATATACAGCATAACAAATGTGACTGCCACATACAGCGGAGGTACACAAGACCAGTCTGAGGAATCTGGATTAGGGTATAATGCCGCAGGTATCAAGGCTGACGGCGACCTTACCATCAACGGCGGCACCATAACGATTGAGAACAGCGGTGATATGAGCAAGAGCATAAAGTCAAAGGCCACTCTCACTATCAACGGTGGCAACATAACGCTTACACCAAGCGGAAATGTAAGGGTAATCAGCAATGACGCCTCTTACAGCACCGGCATCAAAGCCGTTGACTTCATATTCAATGACGGTACTATAACCATCAACGCTTCCGGCCTGGCAAGCAAAGGTATCTCAACAACAAACGTAACGACAAACGGCGGCACACTGAATATCACCAACAGCGGCAACGGCACAGCCATAAGCAGCAGCAACTATACAGCCAAGGGAATAAAAGCAGACAACACTATCGCACTCAACGCAGGTACAATAAATATTTCCATGACCGGTACCGGTGGCAAAGGTATCAAGAGTGACGGCACATACACACAAGGCACAAGCGACGGCAACGGACCGACACTTACTGTCAGTACTTCCGGAGCTTCTTTCGGCAGTAGCAGCAGCGGGAGCTGGGGAGGACCCGGTGGTGGCTTTAATGACAACAGCGGATCGTCATCCAAGGCTATCAAGGTGCAGGGAACCATAACAATCTATGGAGGTGAAACAACGGTGACCACCCAGACTGACGGAGCAGAGGGTCTGGAGTCGAAGACGAGTATAGACATCCTCGGCGGCAAACACTACTATGCCTGCTATGATGACTGCATTAACTCTGCTGGCAAGATTAGTTTCAACGGCGGTGTCACAGTATGCTACAGTAACGGCAATGATGCCGTAGACTCCAACTACGGACGCACTGGAGCCATAACAATAGGTGACGGAGTGGTATTCGCTTATACATCACGCGGCGCACCAGAAGAAGGACTTGACTGCGACAACAACAATTACATCCAGATTACCGGCAACGGTATAGCCATCAGCGCTGGCGGAAACCAAGGCGGCGGATGGGGCGGCGGCAGCAGCTACACAATCTCCGGTGCCGCACAGGGATACGCTTTCGTCACATCAACTCTGTCATATAGAACAGGCACATACTATACTCTGGCCGACGGGAATGGCAATCCTTTGGTGACATACAGTTTCCCAACTAACATCTCTTCCACTCTCGCACTTTTCACTGCTAAAGGCATGTCATCTGGCAGTACTTATTATATAAGATCCAACAGTAATGCTCCCACGGATGCCACAACGGCATTCCACGGTCTCTACCTCGGTAGTACCACCAATGTAAAGAATTACACCCAGTTCGCTTCATTTACGGCTAACTGATAATTTACGGATTAGAAAAAACGGGCGGAAGTGGTACCCCAAACCACCTCTGTCCGTTTTTTATTTTTTTAACATCAACGTGTTAATATAATTGCAAGATTATCAGTAACTTTGCAACCCAAAAAAGCAATAAAAAAGAAGGAAATGACAAAAAGAAAGTACATAAAACCGACATTAAAGGTCTATGATGGAGAGGCAGAGGAACTGCTTGTT
>JAGDAU010000127.1 GCA_017959365.1 Prevotella sp. | reverse complement strand
TTATTAGTTTTGCTATTGAGGATCAAAACTATTTAACACAAAACATAGAACGTAAAACATAAAACATAAAAAAAGAGGCTTTCGCCTCTTTTTTTATTTCGCTGTGCCGAAGATTATATTGTATAACACTGTTACATCACCAGTGTTAACATCTCCACTGCCGTCTAAATCACAGATTGTTTTATCAGTTGTTGTGTCTGTTCCGAACATGACATTATAAAGGATTGTTACGTCAACGGTATTAACCTCACCATTGCCGTCTATGTCACCTCTCAGCCCAATCATTCCATCATACGGAGTGCCGTCATTGTATAAAACAGTCCAGTTTTTGTCTAACACCTCTTTCACATGAGCTGCGGTACAAACATTACCCTCCACGGCATCCGTGCCGTTATAGCATACATAAAATTTACCAGATGTCATATTCATCCTGTCACGCAATGCTGACACTATAGCATCCATGGCAGAAGCACCTAACTTGTTTCTGTAACAGAGCACCTTGTCGAGGGTTTGAAGATTATTTGGCAATATCAGAGAGGTGATATTATTCACAGAGCAGTCCACACCCTCAAGTATTCCGCAGTTGCTCAAGTCTAATGACGACAGATTATTTTCTCTACATTCAATAAGTTTCATGTAGGAGTTTGCTGGTAGGCTGAGAGATGAGATATTGTTATCTTTACATGAAAAGGTGCTTAGATATTGCAAATCTGATATATCCAACTCGTTTAGTCCACAACTTCTGCAAAACAGTGTTTCCAGTGATGTGTTTTTTTTGAGGTTAAGTGAGCCGATGGGGTTTTCATCAATCCTAAGCTCCGTTATGCGAGGCACATATTGCAGGTCTATACCCGTCAGGGCATTAAAATTGAGATTAAGCTTCTTTAAGTTTTCACAAGACAGATACACACTTGTCAGTCCATAATTAGCTCTGCAGTCCAGCTCTTTCAAATTCGGCAAGACATTAAATGAAAGACTCTTAAGCTTTAAATTAGCTACACATGTTAGTTTTTCAAGCAATTGGTTTTGGCTGCAAGAGAATTCCTTGAGTTGGGAGAAGCCAGTAACATCAAACTCTGTAAATGAGTTATTGTCGCAATACAGGTATTCCAACGTTTCCTTTTGAAGTTCCAAGCCTGATATCCCCGTCAACTTGTTATCACCGCAGTGTATATAAACAAAACCAGGAAAAGCCAAAGTAAGACTTGCAACTTTGTTATATGCACATTCCAACTCGGTCAGCGACGGCCAATTTGTTAGAGAAAGTTCTTCTATTTGGTTATACACACATTCCAACCTTTTCATCCTTGGTAGGTAATAGTCAAATTGAGTCAGTTTATTTAGAGAACAATTTACTTTCTCTAAATTTCTAAAAATGTTTATGCCGTCAAGAGATGATATCTCCTTCATAGATACATCAAGTTCCTTAAATGAGTCTATCTTAGATTGCGTGATGAAAAGAGTGAATTTCTTAGCCACTATATTGCGGAAATTGACATCTGGGAAATTATTTTCAGTTACAACAGCAATTATCTGATCGTTGTTAATATAGTTGCTGATATCTATGGGTGTGGCATAGACAGGATTGCCGTCACTATCGCAGACTGTCTTCTTACTTTTAACAAATTCTGCCCTAAAAGGCGAAACGATAACCGAATTGGGTAGTTGAGGATATTGCGGGGCATTAGAATAATTCACATCATCCATGTAACGCACATTCTGCACAATGGGATAACTGCTGTTGCCGGTATAGTCAAGACGGACATCACATTTATACACATTGTCTGACTCATTAAACCAAAAATCCACATCGTTCATGTCAACCAAGGCACCTCGGGAGCCATCAATGGTAATATTATAACCAAAAAACATCAAACGAGAACCATTATAATAATCCTCTGAGTCGTAAACACCTTTTATGGCTGCTGCCTTGTCGGCACCGATATAAAGTTCCGCCCCATTATGTGTGGTGAAAGAACAATAAATTCTATCAAGCACGACGGTCGGTTTATTCTCTTTCATACCTTGGATAGATGTCTCGCCTGACATAACATTGAAATAAGTGTCCTTCTCACAGTTCAAAGCTTCTATGTCTTTTGCTGTGAGATTGTTGGTGCCATAAAACTCCACCTTCAGCCCGTCACAACTCTGGTTGTGAATACAGTCACCGCCAGAGCCTGTGGCATAGATTGTCACATCTGTCAGCGTTAGGATTTTTTTATCGGGGTCGTATTTCACGCTACCACTTTTTATGTTTCCACCGGTTATATTACTGCAGTTACTGCTTTTCACCTTCACGCTACCTACCCAGAAACCATAGTCCTCGGCAGAGACGCTCATTACTCCTGCCACCCAAAGCATGGCGGTTAAAAGAAATAATTTAAATGTATGTCTCATGATTATAGAATTTAAGCGTTTTTTAAATTATTGCGTTTAATGGCTAAAGCCATTTCTTTTACAAGCACAAAGATACAACGACTCTGACAAACATCCAAATTTAAAAGGGAAAAAATTAATTAAGGATAAGCCTGTAAGAAACAACGTCTCTTGCAGGAACGGTAATCTTGCGGTCAACCTTATTCTTGGGTGATGTCTTACCCTCCTGCTTCTTTGTCCAGATATTATACACCTTGTATGTTTTCTTGTCAAAGTCTGTACTCAGCTTACTAACCTCGCTGTCGGTCAAGTTGAAGTCCTGCCAATTCAACTCGTAGGTAAGATCCTTACGCGTGGGGTTGAGAATAGTAAAAGCCCAGTCACCACCTGCAAGGGGCTTAAACCAGAACTGCAAACCATCATAGTCGCAGAAATGAAGTCCTTGTACTCCGAGCGTGTCCTGGTCAATGGATATCATCTCCTTGTTCATGATGATATTCTTCGTTGCCTCACTCATGGAGCGCAGGTCGTTGCCAAGGATAAGGGGACTTGCCATCATACACCACATAGTGAAGTGTGCGCGGTCCTCATTCTCTGTCATGCCATTGCCCACCTCCAGCATATCAGGGTCGTTCCAATATCCCTTGCCGGCATACTGGCGCAGGGTGTCGTTAAACTCGATACACTGCATCACGCCAAACTGCGTATAACCGGGGAACACACGTAGTGAGTCGAAGTCGCACCAGATATCGGGTGTTGTACGCCATGAGTGACCTACCTCCTGCGCCCATTTCCAGGGATGGCTGTTACCCCACTCACACATACTGAGGAAGATGGGGCGTCCTGCCGCGCGCAGGGCGTCGCTGATTAGTTGATAAGCTCCCTTGGGGTCTATATTGGGAGTGTTACACCAGTCATACTTCAGATAGTCAACACCCCAGCGGGCATACTGTAAGGCATCCTGATACTCATGACCCAAGGAACCAGCCATACCAGCGCATGTGGCTGTACCGGCGTCACTATAGATACCCAGTTTCAGACCCTTACTATGAACATAGTCTGCCATTGCCTTCATGCCATTAGGAAATTTCTGCGGGTCAACCTGTATAAAACCGTCAGCATCACGTTTACCATGCCAACAGTCATCAATGTTGATATACACATACCCCGCCTCACGCAAACCTGTCTCTACGATAGCGTCGGCAATGCCCTTGATTACATCCTCAGAGATATTTCCCTGAAACCTGTTCCATGTACTCCACCCCATCTGCGGTGTATCTGCCAATCCCTCCCATTTCTGTGCCTTTACCGGCATTGCCATCATGGCTGCCATACCAGCAACAATGGCTAATTTGCTTAACAATCTCATTTTTATAAGTATCAATTAGTAATTATTTAAGTTTTTATTTTCTTATACTCCGATGGTGTCATACCTGTCTCTTTCTTAAAGCAGCGACTGAAGTATTTGGGGTCTGAGAAGCCTACAGCGTATGCCACCTGCGAGAAAGTATCATTGGAATGAATGATAAGGTATTCCGCCCGTTGTATGCGAATATGTCTGACAAAATCTACAGGCGTCATACCCACGATGGTCTTCAACTTACTGTAGAAAGATGTGCGACCCATGCCCACGGCATCTGCAAGATCTTCTATACGCAACTCCGCCTCACCAATATGCTGATTAAGATACTCCATTAGTTTCTCCATCATCTTTTTGTCTGTATCAACTATCTGTGGAGCCTCTAACTTATACACGTTGCCGTCATTACTGCCTTCGGCAGGCAGATCCTCTGACGATCCTCCGGTCTCTACATTGACGTTGACATTTGCCAGCAACGACTGCTGAAGGAGTTTTCGGCTCTCCACGATATTCTCTACCCTTTGTTTCAGGTAGGTTGCACTGAACGGCTTTGTTATATAGTCATCTATACCTGCGCGCAATCCCGCCAAACGGTCTTCCATCGACGCTTTGGCTGAGAGTACAATAATAGGGATATGACAGATCTCTGTGTTATTCTTGATATGTCTTACCATGGTTAGGCCATCCATCTCCGGCATCATGACATCGGTGATGATAAAGTCTGGCAACTCACGCTCTGCCATCTCCAAGCCCTGCTTGCCGTTGGCAGCCTGTATAACATGATAACTGCCTCGCAGTATGCTGTAGAGGAATGCTCTGAGGTCGTCGTTATCCTCAACGATAAGCAATTTGATATTACCAGTTGCATCTATTGACTCTATTGTTTCCATATCACCTGCCGCATCTGTTGTATCTACGTTATCATCGCTGATATACACCTCATGCTCACGGCTATATGTGAGCATACGGTTTACGAGGGCGAGCATTCGGTTGCTATTGCGGCGTACCATCTCAAGCAGGCCGCGAGACTCTTGAGTCATATCCTGTTCTCTATCAAGCACTTCCGTTACAGGACCTCCGATAAGTGTAAGCGGGGTACGCAGTTTATGACTGACATCTGTAAAGAAACGTGTCTTCATATCATTAACCTCACGCTCCATCTTATTACGGGTGTGCAGACGATAGATATAAACCGCGAGGGCCACCAATCCTGCCATGATGGAAATATACAACAGCCAGGCATACCATGACTCCCAGAATGTTGGCTCTGAATAAATCTCAAGCACGGTCTCGTTATCCATCCACACGCCCTCGCTGTTGGTGCTCTTGACAAGCAGGCGCAGTGTGCCATGCGGAAGATGGTTAAATGAGGCGCCATGCGTATTGCCGACATAGTTCCAGTCTTTATCACGTCCCTCTATCTTATATGCGTATTCCACCTGATCGTTGCCATTATAGTCGAGAGCAGAGAAATAGATGGTCAGGTTACGGTGGTTGGAGGCCACCTCTATAATGTTCTTGTTAAGTATGGGTATTATGGTCTCCTCACCCTGATACTGCACTCCTGTAAATACGATATTTGGTTTGAAATCACTCTTGTGCATCTCATCAGGCTGTATTGTTATGGCTCCACCTATCACAGCGAAAGACAGTTTTCCTGTTTTTGTATCAAAGGCTGGCAGCGCTTCTGAGAAACGTATGTTGTCTCCCAGCTCATGAGGTCCGAAACTCTCAACAACACCCGTCTTGGTGTTATAACTATCTATGCCACCTTCTCTCACCATCCATACATTGCCAGACTTGTCTTCTGCTAACGACAATGGCAGGCTGTTATATGCGTCAAACGCCTCTATACGCCTCATACGCAGGTCATTATGCAGCAGGTCTTGGTCTATTATCTCCTGCACTCCCCCACTTTGGGTTATTACAAACCGTTTTCCATTGCTTAATACCAGTACCTGCATCACGTCACTTGTGAGGAGTCCCTCCTTGTTACCTTGCTTATAAGTGCTAATAAACCATCTCAGCGGCTGCCCCTCACGCCAGTCCTCACTCATTGTAATAAGACCGGAATTGGAAGAGATAAGCATCACTCCCTTGTCATGGGTTATACGCCGTATCTGCATAGGTATGTCTTTCACTCCCGCGAAAGGATGCTGGAATATCTGTTTTCCTTCCTTTTCCTCTGCTATATTGACACCGCCACCGTAGGTGGCGATCCACACCCTGCCATGGCTATCCTCGTCAAAGCCATATATAGCGTCATCATTGATGGACTCTCCGCCATCAGCCTTGCTGTAATGGCTTAGCCTGCCGTCAGTGTCAAGCACAAATAGCCCCTCACCCTTAGTGCCTATCCACATCCTACCTTTTCCGTCTTTAAAGATGGCATATACACGGTTGGAGAATGTAACGGGTGAAGACTGCAGCGTTCCTTGCTTGTTGAGGTATCTCACTGTGCCGGTGGTGTCGCTTACAGCCACCTCGCCGGTAAACATGCCAATCCATGTATTACCCTTACCATCCGCACACACGGCTCGTCCCTCTTGATTTGGCACAACATTGGAGAATGTATATCTGGGATATGTGAAGCTTAACATTGTAAGCGCCCGAGTGCCGGTAAACCACAAGTTATGCTGACTGTCTGACAGGAACCGGCTTACCGACGGCAAGTCGGTGCTGGTGTTCTCACTGAGTAGCATCGAGGTGGTGATAAATCCAGGCGTCTGCAGGATATATGGCATCAGTTGCCTTGACAGCTCATCATAATAACAGAAGGCACCATTGGTAGGTATAAGCCATACAGTGCCATTCTGGTCTTGATGGAACAGTGGTGACTCACTGACCGTAGCAAGCAAAGGTTTAAATAAGCCATTTGAGAAATGGGTTATTTGCCAATCACGTGTATCCACCATATCCACCCCATCCTCATTTGTAAAGACCCACAACCGGCTCTTGTTGTCAAGATACACTTCTTTCACCCCTTTGTTGCCTATCAGCTTTGGCTGTTCTTTTCCACTGACATCAACAACAATCAGTCCGGCGTCAGAGGCTGCCACAACACGATAATCGTCTATGGCTAACATATTACTTATTGCACTGACTCCTTCTGGCATGGTGAGCCTGCGTTCACTCTTCCAACCCTTCTCCCAAAGGGCTATGATACCGTCGGGCGAGGCAAGCGCCACAGTATTATTTAGCGACACAAGGTTATCATATCTTACCGCCGTAGCGAAGCGTGTCCCGTCAGGAGCAATCATCGTAGCACCCTTGTCTGTGAATATCCACTCTCTATTGGCAGTGTCAAGCACCACCTTGTGTACTGTGGTACCTTTAAAGTCTTTTTGTATGTCATATAACTTTATCGACACCTCGTCACCTATCAAACTGTCGGTAAGGCAAAAAGCCGGTCCGTTATCCAATGTGGCAACCCACGTGTGTCCGTTAGGCAGATTGTAGATAGTGCGTGTCTTTATTGGTTTTCCATATTTTTTCTCAAGCATGTCTCCCACGTCAACATATTGGCACTTATAGGTATCAAAAAGGTACAAGTGCCGGTCGTATGCGACACACCAAAGATTATCACGGCTGTCAGGGTGAACCATCAGCAGACGATTGGATGTAAGCATATCCTCATCGTCTCTGTCATCGCGGAAAGTGGTGAATGAATAACCATCAAAACATGACAAGCCGTTCCAAGTGGAAAACCACATCATGTCATTGCTGGTCTGGCAGAAACCGGATATTGTGTTTGCCGCCAAACCGTCACGTATGGTGAATGTGCGCACCCTGCACGATGGCTGAGCGAGTGCTGTGATTGCCCAAAATAGCAGTAATATAAACGCACAGGAAATCCTTGTCTTCATGTTATCTTAGGTTTTTCAAAACGCAAAGGTAACAAAAAAACAAGAATTTCCAAATTTTTTAGTATGAATTGTTTATTTTTTTAATCCCATCTGACCTGGCGGGCGAGTGCCTGGCCTGTCGTTCCGTTTGATGTGGTGCTATGGAAATTGCCTGTTCCCGCAACACCCGAGACATCAAGAAGCGCCGCAGATGTAGCGACTTTAACGGTACGCACAGCGGGTCTGATATATCTAACCTTCATCATATTATTTGATTATTATTTTCTTACCATTATGTATATAAATACCCTTACGCTGAGGACTACTGCCCGTTGAGACCTTACGACCCTGTAGGTCATAATAAGCGCCGCTGTCTGTATCTATATCCTTTGTAACGCCTGATATAGATGTGTCAACATCGGTGAATGAGAAACGCAGGATTGAAGCGCCCTGTGCCTCAGACTTGGGCAGATATGCCTTATTGGCTGCTAAGGTGGAGCCTGTATATGTCAGGAAACCGACATTATTCTGAGCATCCACTATACCGAGCACATAGATGTCG
>JAGDAU010000126.1 GCA_017959365.1 Prevotella sp. | reverse complement strand
TTGATGAGTTCTGGCTGATTGTCGAGGGCTTCGTTTACCTCAACTACGGTACCGCTAACAGGCGAAATCAAATCAGACGCTGCCTTTACACTCTCTACTGCACCAAACTCCTCACCAGCCTCAACCTCGTCGTCAACTTCTGGCATATCTACATAAACCACATTACCCAGTGCATTCTGGGCATAGTCTGTGATACCAACAAAACCGAAGTCACCTTCAACACGTACATACTCATGCGACTCACTGTAGTAGAGTCCTTCTAATACTTTTGCCATAATATTTATTTTTTATAGTTCTTGTTATAAAATTGTTTCTTAACGACTTTTCCCGGGAATACCTTCTTGCGGATTTGTATCTGTACCTCAGTGTCGAGTTTTGCATACTGCGTATCAATCAGCGCCATGCAGACACTCTTGTCCGTAGAGATGGTGTGATAGCCCGTCGTAACCTCACCGATAGGAGCCCCTTCTGGTGAAAGCACGGTATAACCATGACGAGGGATGGCTTTATCAGCCAATTCAATACCTACCAGTTTCTTTGTCGGACCCTCTACTTTCTGACGAGCCAGAGCCTCCTTACCAATGAACTCTGCCTTATCAAGTTTGACAAAAACACCCAAGCCAGCCATAATGGGCGTGATATCGGCAGACAGCTCGTCGCCATAGAGGGGCAGTCCAACTTCGAAACGCAGTGTATCACGGCACCCTAGACCACAGGGCTTGCAACGTCCCGAAGCAATCAGCTTATCCCAGCATTCATTGATATAATTAGGTTCAGCATAGATTTCAAAACCATCCTCGCCAGTATATCCTGTGCGGGAGACTATCACATCATCAAATAACTTGAAAGTATAGAATGCTAGTCTAGAGCCGTCAATACTCAAAACGTCCTTCATCACTTGTTCTGCTTCAGGTCCTTGTATCGCCAGCTCACCATAGAGGTCGCTCTGGTTTTCCAACTGCACATCATAACTTTTAGCCTGTTTCTGTATCCATGCCCAATCCTTGTCGATGTTGGCAGCATTAATGACGAGGAAGAAACGCTGGTCGGCAACTTTATACACCAAAAGATCATCCACCACGCCACCATTTTCGTAGCACATCATACCATAAAGAATTTTGCCATCATGCATGCCTACAACATCATTTGTAAAGATATGGTTCACATAGCACTCAGCATCACGACCGGTGATAAGCACTTCACCCATGTGACTCACATCGAACATACCGCACGCTTGACGTACAGCCTGATGCTCATCAACAATACCACTATACTGTATAGGCATGTCGAAACCTCCAAAGGGTGACATCAAGGCCCTCAAAGCCACGTGTTTGTCATAGAGACAGGTCTTTTTGTTTTCCATTTGTGTTCTGTATTGCTTTATAGTTTATTGATAAATTCCTTCTGCAGATATTCCTCCTCCATATGTTCTATTTCAATTAACTGTTTCTCAGTCAACACCAACTCACCACTGCAAATTGTCTCACGAATCAGTGTTTTCACCTCCTCGAGCGAAAGCGACACATGGTCTTTTAGCAAGGTAATGCGCTGGCGAACACTTTGTATGCCCTTCGACTGAAGTTTTTCCCGACTGGGTGTGATGGCCTGTAGCATATTGGTCATATTAGTATCATAGAGTAACGTACTATGAACGATGTTCCTTCCGTCAACATGATAGCATGCTGTGCCGCAGACTTTTCGGTTGTCAATCAACACATCGTTATGCTGAGTACTAACAGCTTCAAGACCCATCCGACGGAATACCAACAACACCATCTGTATAAACCGGTTAAAAGCCTGTCCCACACTATCACCCACTGAAACATAAGATAACATCACGTTATCGCTATCAGCATAAACACAGCCTCCCCCACTCTTTCGGCGGTATACCTGAATGTCGTGTTTCCGGCAGAAGTCCAGATTAACCTCATTTTCTATCAGCTGATTTCGGCCAAAAATCACGGTCGGAGCCACTTGCCACATAAAAAAGCACTCATGCTCAGTTACATACCGAGCCACAAATTCTTCCATAGCCAAATAGAATGACAGTCTTTGGGGCTGTCCTTTATAGATTTTGTCTGGCAGTACGATATATTTCATTTGAGGCAGTAGTGTCTAACTTTCTGCAAATGTATGAAGAAAATATGTAATATGCAAGTATTTTAAAGAAATAATTTTCTTCTTATAAAAAGGTTAAAAAACTTTTGGAAGTTTGCTCACTAATTCGTACCTTTGCAACATAAATTGCATTAATGTGAAACTTCTAGAAAAAATAAAATACCCTGAAGACCTACGACACTTATCAGTGGACGAGTTGCCACAGGTATGTCAGGAACTACGCGAAGACATTGTTCAGGAGTTGAGTGTCAACCCCGGACATCTGGCGTCGAGCTTAGGCGTGGCGGAGATTACTGTA
>JAGDAU010000125.1 GCA_017959365.1 Prevotella sp. | reverse complement strand
GGTGAGCAACATGTAGATTATTCCGAGGTGCATTCCTGACAAGGCAAAGACGTGTGTAGCACCGCTTATACTGTATTTCTCGCGCAGGTCTTTGCTGATATTGTGGCGTTCTCCAAGTGTCATGGAAGACACCACAGCATATTCTTCACCTTCTATTCCTTGTGTATGGAGAATATCTGTAAGTGCAGCGCGTTTCTCCGTCATGTATTCCTCGATATTCCTTTCAAAAGGCAGGGAATACTTGTGGTGTTCTGTCTTTATCAAGAAAACCCCAAGCGCAAATACTGCAATGAATACCAATATAGTCGCGACTCTTTCATAATGCCGCATTATGGTTGCAAAAACCAAGGCGACAAGTACCGAAAGACCGGATACTGCTGACACACTGGTATTATATGGTTGAATACAATCCAGGGAGGAAATGCTGCCTCCAATAGCAATGCCTGTTATAAGAACAATACACAAAGATAGCAGGGGCGGCAGTTTCATATATTAAGATGATGGCTTTTTTATAACTTTTTCAGAAGGTCAGGGCGCAAACGCTGTGTACGCTCCATAGCCTGCTCCATTTCCCATTCCTTTATCTTAGCCTCATGACCGGATAAAAGCACATCGGGCACACGCCATCCCTTATATTCCGCAGGACGCGTATATACGGGTGCTGACAACAAGTCATCCTGGAAACAGTCTGACAAAGCACTCTGCTCATCACCGATTACGCCAGGTATTATTCGTACTATGGCGTCAGCCATTACAGCCGCCGCCAGTTCGCCACCGGTAAGAACAAAGTCACCTATGCTTATCTCGCGTGTAATGAGATGGTCACGTATGCGCTGGTCTATGCCTTTGTAGTGGCCGCATAATATAATGATATTACCCTTCATAGACAGGTCATTGGCTATGTGCTGGTCAAATTTCTCACCGTCTGGCGATGTGTATATCACCTCGTCATAGTCACGCTCTGATTTCAAGGCAGTGATACAACGATCTATTGGCTCACACTGCATTACCATGCCCGCAAAGCCTCCGTATGGATAGTCGTCCACACGTTTCCATTTGTCAAGAGTATAGTCACGCAGATTATGCAAATGTATCTCTGCCAAGCCTTTTTTCTGTGCGCGCGCCATGATGGATTCGTCGAAGAAACCACGCAACATATCCGGCAATACTGTTATGATGTCTATTCGCATAGGGTAATTTTGTAGCATTCAAGTGCAAAGGTACGCTTTTTTATTGAAAAAAATGCTCTATTAGCCTTTTTTTTATTAAATTTGCAATATAACATTTTATTTATATGAACGAGACATCACGTATTGTGACACTGCGTCAGCAGTTGCATGAACATAATCATCGCTACTACGTAGAGAACAATCCCATAATATCTGACCAGGAGTTTGACCTTATGATGCATGAGCTGCAAGAACTTGAGGCTTTGCATCCCGAGCTGTATGACCCCAACTCTCCCACTATGCGTGTGGGTAGTGATATCACAAAGGAGTTTCGTCAGGTACGTCATAAATATCCAATGTTATCACTTGCCAATACATATAATGAGCAGGATGTGACAGAATGGTATAACCAGGTGAGCCGTGGTTTGGAGGGTGAGCCTTTTGAGGTGTGTTGTGAGATGAAATATGACGGATTGTCAATTTCGTTGACATACGAGCATGGTCAGTTGGTTCAGGCTGTGACGCGCGGCGATGGCGTTCAGGGTGATGACGTGACAGCTAATGTGCGCACCATACGCTCCATACCTCTTGTGCTGCAGCCGGGATTGGGGTGGCCGGAAGAGTTTGAGATACGTGGAGAGATACTTATGCCTTGGGAGTCGTTCTATCGTCTAAACCAAGAGCGTGAGGACATAGGCGAGCAGGCATTCGCTAATCCACGTAATGCTGCCAGCGGCACGTTGAAGAGCCAGGACTCGCGTGTGGTGGCTGAACGTGGACTTGATGCATATCTTTATTATCTTCCCACATTGTCGCAGACAGAGGGTGGGGAAGGCCACTATGAAAGTCTGGAGCAGGCTCGTCATTGGGGCTTTAAGATTTCAGAGGGGATGAGGAAAGTGTCAACCCTGCAAGAGATTTTTGACTTCATAAACTATTGGGACAAGGAACGCAAGAACCTGCCGGTGGCTACTGATGGCATAGTGCTTAAGGTGAACTCTCAGCGTCAGCAGCGTCATCTGGGCTTCACAGCCAAGAGTCCACGCTGGGCTATAGCCTATAAGTTCAAGGCAGAGCGCGTGTGCACGAGTCTGCTTGACATATCATACCAGGTGGGACGTACCGGTGCCATAACACCTGTTGCAAACATGGAG
>JAGDAU010000124.1 GCA_017959365.1 Prevotella sp. | reverse complement strand
CCGACAGCGAAGAAGCCGAAGAATACCGAGATAGACCCGGAGATGGAAAAGACTTTCGATAAGCTGGGAATACCTCTTGAGGAACGGCTTGCGCTGTCTGGAAACACCGCTGTTGATGCCATCATGGACTCTGTGTCGGTAAAGACCACATTTAAGGAGAAACTGGCGGAAAAGGGCGTTATCTTCTGCTCCATAGGAGAGGCCATAAAAGAACATCCGGACCTCGTGAGACAATACCTTGGAACAGTGGTTCCCTATCGTGACAATTTCTTTGCTGCCCTCAACAGCGCCGTATTCAGCGATGGATCGTTCGTCTATATACCCAAAGGCGTGAGATGTCCGATGGAGCTGAGCAGCTATTTCCGCATCAACGCAAGAAATACAGGACAGTTTGAGCGAACACTGATAGTGGCTGACGATAACGCATACGTAAGCTACTTAGAGGGATGTACGGCACCCATGCGTGACGAGAACCAGTTGCATGCCGCTATAGTAGAGATAGTGGTCATGGACAACGCTGAGGTGAAATACTCAACAGTACAAAACTGGTACCCGGGCGATGAGAACGGTAAGGGCGGTGTGCTGAACCTCGTAACGAAACGCGGGGAATTAAGAGGCAAAAAATCCAAATTGTCATGGACACAGGTGGAGACAGGCTCTGCCATAACATGGAAATACCCATCGTGCGTGTTGAGAGGCGACGGCTCACAGGCAGAGTTCTAAAGCGTGGCTGTAACCAACAACTACCAGCAGGCTGATACAGGCACTAAAATGATACACATCGGCAAAGACACCAAATCAACAATAATATCAAAGGGTATCAGCGCCGGACACAGCCAGAACGCCTACCGCGGACTGGTGCGCGCCACTGCCAATGCCGACAACGCGCGTAACTACTCCAGCTGCGACTCGCTGCTACTTGGCAGCAAGTGTGGGGCACACACCTTCCCTTATATGGATATCCACAACGATACAGCCATCATGGAACATGAGGCGACAACATCCAAGATCAGTGAAGACCAGCTCTTCTACTGCAACCAGAGGGGAATACCCACAGAACAAGCCGTTGGACTGATTGTCAACGGCTATGCTAAGGATGTACTCAACAAACTGCCCATGGAGTTTGCTGTGGAGGCCCAGAAACTCCTCAGCGTATCACTCGAGGGTACGGTTGGATAATAAAAACACAAAACATAAAACATAAAACATAAAACACAAATCACAAAACACAAAACATAAAACATAAAACACAAAACGCAAATGGAATTGAGACTACTCAATTCCATTTGCCATATTATATATCTTATGCATGTCATCAGGGTGCAATACACGTATTGCGCCTAAAGTGATTGTGCTATTACGGCTCGCCTTCCCAACCATCTCGTCTATCTCCTCATCGGTAACATGACGTCCGATCAGTTCGGGTATGCTTACCGGCATACCTATAGACCTGAAGAACTGTTCTATGGATCTTATACCACGCTCCGCGGTACCGGCAGGGTCGGTGAAATCATTATCAACACCCATCACATTGACCGCAAAACGGACGAAACGCGGAATATTGGCTTCCACCTGACATACATAACGCGCCCAACTGCCCCAAAGAGCAGCAAGGCCGGCACCATGGGTGACGCCAAAGAGCGCACTCAACTCATGCTCAAGGCGGTGGGTGGCGAAGTCTTTCTCTGTACCACACTCCGTGAGGTCGTTATGTGCCAACGATCCAGCCCACATGATCTGAGCGCGGTTACGGTAGTCCTCTGGATTGCGCATCACCTCAATAGCGGAGTCCTTGACGGTGCGGAGCAACGCCTCGGCTATACTGTCGGTAAGTGTCATATCCTGATGACGGGTGAAATAACGCTCCATGGTATGCATCATGATATCTGTTGCTCCGGCAGCTGTCTGATATGGAGGCAGCGTGAAGGTACGTTCAGGGTTCATGATGGCAAACTTACAACGGCAGAGGTCACTATTGATACCTCGCTTTATCAGGCCGTCGTCTTTTGTTATAACGCATGACGAGCTCATCTCTGATCCGGCGGCAGGAATAGTGAGCATCACACCTATCGGCAGACAAGCCCGCGGCTGAGCCTTACCATCCCAGAAGTCCCATACGTCACCGTCGTATGGCACACCATAGCCTATGGCCTTGGCGGAGTCGATAACACTACCACCGCCTACGGCAAGGATAAAGTCAACACCCTCCTTACGGCACAGCGTTATACCTTCTTCCACCAGCGAGAGCAACGGATTAGGCACCACCCCACCCAACTCACAGTATGGTATCGCAGCATCATCAAGCATTCCAAACACCTTGTCCAACAGTCCGGACCGGCGCGCGCTGCCACCACCGTAATGAACAAGAACCCTACTGCCGCCGTAATGGCGTATCAACTCAGTAAGACGCTCCTCTGAGGACCGTCCGAACACCACCTGTGTGGGTGCGTAAAAATTAAAGTCTTTCATGACCGAAGATTTATTTTATTTATTAAAGTTTCGCATCCGCTCAACTTGTTAGTTTACAGTTGAATGTTTAAAGTGAGTTACCGGCATCTCACAATGACTAATGAATGAGGTGGCGACACAATGAACGGATTCATCTGGCTGACGCTCCTTGTAGTGGAGAATGTGTCGGTTGTCGGGACAACGTTATAAGGATTGTCCATGCTATTCTCACTGTCGCCGGAATCAGACATCAGACGGATAATCTCAAAATCGCGGGGGTCAGCACCCTTTATATCCGCATTGATATCCATTGGCATGTCACCGGTATTGACAACCTTGAGAATCAGATCACCCGTCTTATCGTCTTTCGACGCACTGCAATAGAGCCCGGAGTGGCTGGTGGGTTTCAGACGTGAGGCAACAACGAGGGTATCGTCAAGCCAGCAGCTGACACTATCGCCAAGCACCTCAAGGCGCACGTCATACCAACGACCCGTCTCTATCCTGCCGGGGGTGGTATAGGATGGAGCACGTCCGCCACTCACGGTCTGCTCAATGGCAAACTGGGAGTTACCCCAGCCACCGAGGTTCATCCAGCAGTAATTGTCCTTGTCGGCATAGTTGAAGACGATAATCAGTCCCTCATTGCCACTGTCTTTTCTCGCACGCACACGATAGGTGTAGCCGTCTGACTTCATCTTAACGGCGCCTATTGCCATGGCTCCCGTAGCATCAGATATCTGACGTAATCCCCCACCCTCCTGCTGCCATGTGCCAGCCAAATGCTCCATGCCGTTCATGTCCTGCGTAAGGGTAACGCCATTATATGTTAGTGTGCCTTTCTCAAATGTTGCCTGAGTGGTATAGGTGCCAACACCCACCTGACAAACCTCCGGTTTGAGAGGTCCCTGACGGTCGGCGATAGGCGTATATGCCCCTTCCACAGGCAATGAACGCGTACCGACATTATGTGACATCAGTTTCTGAACATGATAGGATGGTGTGCCAAAAGACTGGGCGGAGTTGAAGCGTATCATGTCGGGCTTCCATTTCTGGTCGTTCTCGTTTACAAAGATGGGAGCATAACTCGCCATACGGACGATATCAGAGTTATTCTCCATACCCATCATATATATAGCCTCGCCAAGGGCAGCATTGATAGAGCCAGTAGTACCAAAGCCCTGGGTTACGGCATACTCACCCACATAAACAGCTGGTTTCGTGCGGTCGTAACTGTCGTATTTACGGAAATTGTCGGCAAACCACCCCGGGGTGCGGTAGTAATGCTCATCCACCAGCTCTACAGGCTCATCAATAGTCCATACCGGACTGTCGGTACCCCATGCGTCCACATCACCAATGATGTGCATATCAGGGTATTTGTCGAGTATGGCTCTCTTAAACAGTTTGAAACGCTCGCCATAACGGTCGCTGAGCTCAGGCGGGCTGGGCTGGTTGTTCTCATTGCCTATCTCTATATAATGTATGCCGAAAGGCTCCGGGTGACCGTTGGCGGCACGCATGGCACCGTATTTGGTATGAATATCGCCATTGGCATACTCTAAAGCGGCAAGACATTCGTCTATCCATGGCTGCAACTCCTCAACGGGTGTGAAGCCACCATGCCAGATACCTACATTAGTGACATACAATGGTGTGGCGCCAAGATCTTCAGCAAGTTGCAGGTATTCATGGAAGCCTAAGCCATCGCTCGTGCGGTAGCCCCAGTTCTTGTTTTCATGCCCCACACGTGTCTCTATAGGCCCCACGGTACGATGCCAGCGGAAAGCGTTGTCGGGAGTATCCTGACCCTCTACGAAACAGCCACCGGGGAAACGCATAAAACGCGGATGGAGGTCGGCAAGCAGCTGTGCCAGGTCGCGGCGACAGCCATTCTCACGGCCCTTGAAGGTAGGCGGGAATAGTGACACCACGTCTATGGCTATAATGCCAAACCCATTGCTCCTCAAGACGAAACGGGCATGAGGGTCGTTGCCCTTACATAGCATATCAGCAGTGAATTTCTTCCACTTGCTTGTTATCTTACCGCTTATCGTCTGACTTGCCAACACCTCGCCGCCTTGACTTACAAGCATGGCTGTAAGTGTACCTTTCAGCTTGCCCTTAGCAAAGAACGACAACCGATAGGTGTCACCCTCAACGGCATTGATGCCCCAGAAGCCCTCATTCACGATGCCACCACCCTGCTTGGGAAATGTCACGACAAGTGCGTGACGCTGAGCATCATTAAGCAGACTCGCTTTGGTGAACATCAATCCCGTGCCACCCTCACCGCTCCAGTAAGCCGGCTGCGCGTCATCATCCTCAAAAGACCTGTTGCGTATCAGCTCAGCATAGAGTCCGCCGTCAGCGGCATGGTTGATATCCTCAAAGAATATGCCGTAGAGCATGGGGGAAATCTCGCGCCCCTGTGCAGTGGCGTCAATAGAAATATTCACCTGTTGTGCGTACATATATCCACACAACAACATCAGTAACCCTGCAATGTAGTATCTCATAGCAAAAATATTTTCAACATTTGGCAAAGTTACATTTTTTTTCTGACATGACAATAAAAATAGCATTTTTTCTGATACCAATAACACAAAAACAGAGTGCTCGGTGCTTCCGGCACCGGGTCACCCCTGCCCCACCTCTGACATTTTGTCACACCCATTGTCAGCATATCATAAGAATTATATTTTTTGGCACGTAGTTTGCAGTGATGATAGCGGATGATAATATCCGCACAATTTGAATATTAACAAAAAAAATAATAATACAATGGGAAAGATTATTGGAATTGATTTAGGTACAACCAACAGTTGCGTTGCTGTTTTCGAGGGTAACGAACCGGTTGTTATTGCCAACAGTGAGGGTAAGCGCACTACTCCGTCTGTTGTAGGATTTGTAGAAGGCGGCGAGCGTAAGATTGGTGACCCGGCAAAGCGTCAGGCTATCACCAACCCAAAGAACACCGTCTATAGTATTAAGAGGTTTATGGGTGAGACATACCAGCAGAGCGAGAAAGAGGCCAAGAACGTGCCCTTCACTGTGGTTAACGAGAATGGCTACCCACGTGTAGACATCAACGGACGTAAGTTCACACCGCAGGAGATATCTGCCATGATACTGCAGAAGATGAAGAAGACCGCTGAGGACTACCTCGGACAGGAGGTGACAGACGCTGTCATCACCGTACCGGCCTACTTCTCTGACTCTCAGCGACAGGCTACAAAGGAGGCTGGTCAGATTGCAGGCCTTAACGTGAAGCGTATCGTTAACGAGCCGACAGCGGCTGCTCTGGCTTACGGACTGGACAAGTCTAACAAGAACATGAAGATTGCCGTTTTGGACCTCGGAGGTGGTACATTTGATATCTCTATCCTTGACTTCGGCGACGGCGTGTTTGAGGTACTCTCAACAAACGGTGACACACACCTTGGCGGTGATGACTTTGACCAGGTTATTATAGACTGGCTCGTACAGGAGTTCAAGAACGACGAGGGCGCAGACCTCACACAGGACCCGATGGCTATGCAACGTCTGAAGGAGGCTGCTGAGAAAGCAAAGATTGAGCTCTCAAGCACCACAAGCACAGAGATCAACCTGCCGTATATTATGCCGGTGGGCGGTGTGCCAAAGCACCTTGTAAAGACCCTCACACGCTCTAAGTTTGAGCAGCTGGCTCACTCACTGATACAGGCTTGCCTCGTACCATGCCAGAAGGCTATGGCTGACGCCAAGCTCCAGACAAGCGACATCAACGAGGTGATACTCGTGGGCGGTTCAAGCCGTATCCCCGCTGTGCAGACACTCGTAAAGAACTACTTCGGCAAGGAGCCTTCAAAGGGCGTGAACCCCGACGAGGTGGTGGCTGTAGGCGCATCTATACAGGGCGCTATCCTCAACAAGGAGGGCGGTGTAGGTGATATCGTGCTGCTGGACGTTACACCTCTGACACTGGGTATCGAGACACTGGGCGGTGTGATGACAAAGCTTATCGACGCCAACTCTACGATACCGCGCAAGAAGAGCGAGGTGTTCTCAACAGCCGCTGACAACCAGACAGAGGTGACCGTTCATGTGCTGCAGGGCGAGCGTCCTATGGCTGCACAGAACAAGAGCATCGGACAGTTTAACCTCACCGGTATTGCTCCCGCACGCCGTGGTGTGCCTCAGATTGAGGTG
>JAGDAU010000010.1 GCA_017959365.1 Prevotella sp. | reverse complement strand
CGGCATTGAGCAAGATGAAAGGCAAACATGCCATCTTCTTCTGCTTCTCATCTCCAGTAAAGGAAAAATCTATCTGCATCCTCGAGGATTTGGTATTTAAGAAGTAAAAAGTTGACAAGTTGACGAGTTGACGAGTTGTTAGTTGAGAAAGAAACAGTTAACGTTCCCGTTGAATAAAACTATATCACTTTAAACTATAAACATTCAACTCTAAACATTTTAAACTATATTGGACACAAAATACATGCAGCGGTGCTTACAATTAGCACGCATGGGCATACAGGAGGCGCGTCCCAACCCCCTGGTGGGTGCGGTGATAGTGGCTGACGGGCGTATCATCGGTGAAGGCTACCACGTCAGATGTGGCGAGGGGCATGCCGAGGTCAACGCCTTCGCATCGGTACGTGCCGGGGACGAGCATCTCTTGCCTGACGCCACCATATACGTCAGCTTAGAGCCATGCGCTCACTATGGCAAGACACCACCATGCGCCGAGCTGATAATCCGTAAGGGTGTGAGACGTGTCGTTGTCGGGTGCACCGACCCATTCGCCAAGGTGAAAGGTCGCGGCATCCAGATGTTGCGTGATGCCGGCATAGAAGTCACCGTGGGGGTACTGGAAAAAGAATGCCAGTGGCTTAACCGCCACTTCTTCACCTTCCATGAAAAGCAACGCCCATACATTCTCCTGAAATGGGCACAGAGCAAAGATGGTTTCATAGATAAAGACGGCTGCGCCGTGGCTTTCTCCACACCATTCACCAAGATGCTTGTACATAAGTTGAGGGCGGAATACGACGCCATCCTCGTGGGGCGAACAACATGGGAGCGCGAACAGCCGGCACTAACCGTAAGAGAGTGGCACGGCCGCAATCCCCACCGCTTCGTGCTTTCATCATCATGCGGCATCGACGACGTGATAGCCCAATGCGCGGACAGCAGCCTGCAGTCGCTTATCGTGGAGGGTGGCCGTAAGACTTTGCAGTCGTTCATCGACAGAAGTCTCTACGACGAGATACGCATAGAGACATCACCCATCACCCTCACCTCAGGAACGCCTGTCCCCACCCTACCCCTCAATCTATGCACCATATCCCAAGAGCAATGGGACGACAACACCATCGTCACACTAATCCCAGACAACAAGTAAAACTTTCTGCCAACACCAATCCTGGCACTAAGCAAGGTGGTTAATTTATGTTAATAGATGCAAAAATGTAGCTATATAATAATGTGTGGGCAAAAAGTTTGAGTACTTTTGCGCCATTGAAAATAATAGTTATAGATATGCAAGACAATTTAGTTATCGTTGAGAGCCCCGCAAAGGCTAAGACTATTGAGAGATTTTTAGGCAAGGACTACAAGGTGATGTCAAGCTACGGACACATACGTGACCTGAAGAAAAAAGAGTTGAGCATTGACACCGACACACTGAAACCGGAATACGAAATTCCTGATGACAAAAAGAAACTTGTAAGCGACCTGCGTAAAAACGCCAAAGCAGCCGGAAAGGTGTGGTTGGCTTCCGATGAAGACCGCGAGGGAGAAGCTATATCATGGCACCTGTGCGAGGTGTTGGGATTGGATGAGGACAACACCAATCGCATAGTATTCCATGAGATTACCAAACCAGCCATCTTGGAGGCTATACAACATCCGAGGCATATTGACATGAACTTAGTTAACGCCCAACAGGCACGACGTGTGCTTGACAGACTCGTTGGCTTCAAGATCTCACCAGTGCTATGGCGTAAGGTAAAGCCTTCACTTTCCGCTGGTAGGGTTCAGAGTGTGGCGGTAAGACTTATCGTTGAGCGTGAGCGTGAGATACAGTCATTCGTCAGTGAGGCATACTACAGGGTTAACGCGATATTCATCACAACGGCAAAAGACGGCTCTACTTCAGAGGTAAAGGCCGAATTGCCGACAAGGTTTACCAGCAGCGAAGAGGCAACGGCATTCCTTGAGAAATGTAAGAATGCCACATTCACTATAGACAACATTTCACAGAAACCACTCAAGCGCACACCGGCACCACCATTCACCACCTCAACATTGCAACAGGAGGCAGCACGCAAACTGGGATTCACTGTGTCGCAGACAATGATGGTTGCACAAAGGCTTTATGAGAATGGTCTTATAACATATATGCGTACCGACTCCGTCAACCTTTCTTCACTGTGTGTAGGAGCAAGTAAAAAAGAAATTGTTGAGCGGTGGGGAGAGACATACAGCAAACCACGCCAATATCACACCAGCTCTAAAGGTGCGCAGGAGGCACACGAGGCCATACGCCCCACATATATGAGCAACACCCAAATAGACGGCAACCCACAGGAGAAACGGCTATACGACCTTATATGGAAACGCACTGCCGCATCACAGATGGCTGACGCCATAATAGAGAAGACAACGGTACAGATAGGCATGAGCAACAGCAATGAGCATTTCATTGCCAACGGAGAGGTGATACAGTTTGACGGTTTCCTGAAAGTGTATCGTGAGTCAGCAGGAGACGAAGAGGAGAATGCGGAAGAGTTGGCGGGCGTTCTGCCTGTTATGACAGAGGGTGACACCCTACAGCGTAAGGAGATAACAGCGACTGAGCGTTTCACACAATGTCCGCTTAGATATACAGAAGCATCTCTGGTAAAGAAATTAGAGGAGTTGGGCATAGGACGCCCTTCAACATACGCTCCCACCATCAGCACAATACAGCAGAGGGAATACGTCCAGAAAGGTGACAAGAAAGGCGAAGAACGACTGTTTGAGATTATCAAACTGAAAAAGAACGCCATCACTAAAACTAACAAAAAAGAAATCGTCGGCTCTGACAAAGGCAAACTGTTGCCAACAGACACCGGACTGGTTGTCACTGACTTCCTGATGGACAATTTCCCAAACATCATGGATTATAACTTCACTGCTACCATAGAAAAGAAATTTGACAAGGTAGCAGAAGGCAAGCAAGACTGGGAAAACATGATAATAAAGTTCTACAAGGGTTTTGAGCCCAACGTAGAGGAGGTGCTGAACGCACGCTCTGAGCATAAGGCAGGAGAGCGCCAACTGGGCATCGATCCAAAGTCAGGCAAACCCGTATTTGTCAAAATCGGACGCTACGGACCCATCGTACAGATAGGCACCGCTGACGATGCGGAGAAGCCACGCTTCGCACAGTTGCCAGGCAGCATGAGCATGGGAAGCATAACATTGGAAGAAGCAATGGAGCTCTTTAAACTGCCAAGAGAGCTGGGCGAGTATGAGGACGCCATGGTTTCTATAGGAACAGGGCGCTTCGGACCATACATCCTCCACAACAAGAAATACGTGTCACTACCCAAGGGAGTTGATCCGTTAACCATTGATTTCGACACTGCCGTAGACCTTATAAAACAAAAACGACAACAGGAGGAGCAGCGGCATCTCAAGTCTTTCGACGAAGACCCACTACTGGAGGTTATGAATGGCAGATACGGACCATACATAGCATACGACGGAAAGAACTACCGTCTGCCGAAAGCCATGCACGAGAAAGCCGCAGAGCTGACATTTGAGGAGTGTATGAAAATCATCAACAGCTCCAAGAAGAAATGACCAGAGTCATTATAATAGGATACATGGGGGCCGGCAAGACAACAGTTGGAAAACAGTTGGCTAAAGAGCTCAAAATACCCTTCTATGACATCGACTGGTATATAGAGACCCGTATGCGCAAGACGGTGAAACAAATCTTCGACGAGAGAGGAGAAGAGGGGTTCCGCAGAATAGAACACAATATGCTGCACGAGGTGGCGGAGTTTGAGAATGTCATCATCAGTTGCGGAGGGGGAACACCATGCTTCTTCGACAACATGGACTACATGAACCAACAGGGAGACACCATTTACCTGAAAGCGGAGCCGGACATACTGCACAAACACCTGCAGATGGGTAAAGGCGTCAGACCGCTGTTGCTAAATAAGACACCCGAGGAGGTAAGACTATTCATACGTGAGCAGTTGGAGAAACGCGAGCCTTTCTATATGAAAGCAAAGCACGTGATAGACGTAAACCTCATGGACACCTACGACAAGATTCAAATCTGTGTAGAAAAAATTAAAGAAATAATAGATAGAAATGAAGAAATGGACCACTGAAGACTCCCGTGAATTGTATAACATCAACGGATGGGGAACATCGTATTTCGGCATCAACGACAAAGGTAATGTCTTTGTATCGCCATGCAAGGATCAGACCGAGATTGACCTGAAGGAGGTGATGGACGAACTGGCCCTGAGAGACGTGACAGCACCAGTATTGTTGAGATTTCCAGATATACTTGACAACCGTATCGAGAAGACCGCGTCTTGTTTCACTAAGGCTGCCAAGGAATACCAATACAAAGGTGAGAATTTCATCATCTACCCCATCAAGGTCAACCAGATGCAACCGGTGGTGGAAGAGGTTATTTCTCACGGCAGGAAATTCAATTTGGGCTTGGAGGCAGGATCGAAACCAGAGTTGCACGCTGTAATAGCCGTGCAATGCCAGAGCGACTCACTTATTATATGCAACGGATATAAAGACCAGAGCTATATCGAGCTCGCACTGCTTGCACAAAAGATGGGCAAGAGGATTTTTATTGTCGTTGAGAAACTCAACGAGCTGGACCTCATCGCCAAAGTGGCTAAAAAGCTGAACGTAAAGCCCAATCTTGGCATACGTATCAAACTGGCAACCTCGGGCTCTGGTAAATGGGAGGACAGCGGCGGCGATGCCTCCAAATTCGGACTTACAAGCTCGGAACTGCTGCAGGCCCTCGACAAACTTGACAAGATGAATATGCGGGACTGTCTCAGGCTGATACATTTCCATATCGGATCACAGATAACGAAAATCAGACGCATACAAGCAGCACTAAGAGAGGCATCGCAATTCTATATCCAACTGCATAAGATGGGATTCACTGTTGACTTCGTTGACTGCGGCGGCGGACTGGGTGTAGATTACGACGGCACACGGTCAAGCAGCAGCGAGAGCTCGGTAAACTACTCCATACAAGAATATGTCAACGACTGTATATATACCTTTGTGGAGGCAGCTGATAAGAATGACATACCACACCCCAACCTCATCACAGAGAGCGGACGGTCATTAGCCGCACATCATAGCATACTCATTATCGACGTACTGGAGACAGCCACACTGCCCGAGATGCCGGAAGAGTTTGAGCCGACACCCGATGCCCACAAACTCGTTAAAGACCTGTACGACATCTGGGACAACCTCAATCCCCGAACCATGATGGAGGATTTCCATGACGCCGAACAGATAAGAGAGGAATGTCTGGACCTCTTCAACCACGGTATCGTAGATCTGAAGACAAGAGCAGAGATAGAGAGCATGTACTGGAGCGTGTGCAGGGAGATTAACAGCATTGCCAAGACATTGAAGCATACACCAGACGAATTGAAGAGCCTCAACAAGACTTTGGCTGACAAATATTTCTGCAACTTCTCACTATTCCAGTCATTACCGGACTCATGGGCCATCGACCAGCTGTTTCCTATCATGCCTATACAACGCCTCAATGAGAGACCCACACGCTCAGCGACACTCCAGGATATCACATGCGATAGCGATGGCAAGATTGCCAATTTCGTGACAAACAGGAACATAACCAATATCCTGCCGGTGCATACCCTCAAGAGGAATGAGTCATATTACTTAGGGGTGTTCCTCGTGGGAGCATATCAGGAAATCCTCGGTGACCTACACAATCTCTTTGGTGATACCAACGCTGTGCATATCTCCGTAAAAAACGGCAAATACAACATCGACCAGATTTTTGATGGAGAGACAGTGGAAGAGGTACTCGACTACGTACAGTATAATCCCAAGAAACTTGTACGACAATTGGAAATATGGGTCACCAAGAGTGTAAAAGAGGGCAAGATATCACTCGAGGAAGGAAAAGAATTCCTATCCACCTATCGCTCCGGTCTATATGGTTACACCTACTTAGAGTAAATTGAAAATTGAAAATAGTAAATTGAAAATAGAAATGGAGCCATTATATGTTATTAAGGTAGGAGGTGCTGTTGTGGAAGACGAACAACAGCTAAAGCAGTTGATAGCTGACTTCTCACAACTGAAAGGGAAAAAAGTATTGGTTCACGGAGGAGGACGGAGAGCAACCAAAGTGGCTGCGGCATTAGGCATAGAGAGCAAGATGGTGGGAGGCAGACGGATCACCGACGCTGATATGCTGGAAGTGGTGACGATGGTTTATGGCGGACTCGTCAACAAGAATGTAGTGGCTATGCTGCAGGCGGCAGGGGTCAATGCCATTGGTCTCACTGGAGCAGACCTTGATGTGATGCGCTCACACAAAAGACCTCTCAAGGACGGAGTTGATTTCGGCTATGTGGGAGATGTGGACTATGCCGACGGTGACAAATTAAGCATGCTTATAGAGGGTGGAGCGACACCCGTCATGGCACCACTCACCCACGATGGCAACGGTACCATCCTCAACACCAACGCCGACACCATAGCGGCAGAGATAGCTAAAGCTCTCGCCAGACACTATGATGTGACACTCGTTTACTGTTTTGAGAAAGCAGGTGTTCTGCGCGATGCTGATGACGAAAATAGTGTCATACCGGTAATCACCGCCGATGATTTCTCAACATATAAGACCAATGGCGTTATCTCTGGCGGCATGATACCCAAGATCGAGAATGCCCTGAATGCCATCGACAATGGTGTTGGCAGAGTACTCATAACCCATTGCACAGACCTACAGGCCACCCACGGCACAACAATATTATGAGGTTATTAGGTTGTGAGGTTATTAGGTTGTGAGATTATTAGGTTTTTCTTATATTAATTTTTGTTAATTGCTGTAACATTCCATACACTGCAAGCATCTTATAAACAGACGCCGATGAGCAACATCAGTTTCAAAAACGACATACTGCCGCTGAAGGATGAACTCTTCAGGCTCGCTCTCCGCATCACTATGAACAGAGAGGAGGCTGAGGATGTCGTACAGGAAACAATGCTTAAGGTGTGGAACAAACGAGACACATGGAGTGAGATAGAATCCATAGAGGCATATTGTCTCACCGTGTGCAGAAACATGGCACTTGACGCCTTGAGACGGCGCGACAGGCATCCCGTGGTAGAAGAGGAACCGATAGACACGGCAGACCAAAGCGCATCACCTCTTGACATCACCCAGCAGAAAGACGGTGTGTCGATGGTACAGAGGCTCATAAACAGACTTCCTGAGAAACAACGCAGCTGCATGCAACTGAGAGACATCGAAGGAAAGACATACAAAGAGATTGCACAAATCATGAGCATCAGCGAAGAGCAGGTGAAAGTCAATATCTTCAGGGCACGTCAAGCCATCAAACAACAATTTAAGAAAGCAGAACAATATGGACTATAGATACATTGAACAACTACTCGAACGCTACTGGCAATGCGAGACATCCATTGAGGAAGAGCGCATACTGAAAGCATTCTTCTCGCAGGATGAGGTGCCTCAGAAACTGGCGCAATACCGCGACCTCTTCGCCTATCAGGCCATGCAGACAGAGGAATGTCAGTTAGGCGATGACTTTGACCAGAAGATACTGGCAATGACAGGTCAGGACGAGCCCGTACGCGCAAGAGTGGTATCAATAGGCGAACGTCTGAAACCTTTATTCAAGGCAGCCGCAGTGATAGCGATGATTCTTACATTAGGCAATGCCATACAGGCTCCCAACAATGCTACTACCCCTGTCATCGCGGAAGACAATGGTATCGATGATGGTCCATCAATGGCAAAGACCGACTCTGTGAAGACAGACTCCATGAAACAGGCAACTGTCACCACAACAGTCATAGAATAAGATTTTTTTCTAAGCTTTCTATAAAATAATTTGGTTTAATAAAACAACAATGAAACTGAGAAGTTTCAATTCTCTCAAATTTTATGACGTTAAATAAGGGTAGCCAAACGGCTACCCTTATTTAGTCTGTGTATTTGACTTACTTCTTATATTAACCTGATATAATGCCGGAATAAATATCAGAAGAGAGAATACCACGCTTAGCAACATGGTACGCTCATTACCACCGAAGAAATCAATAAGATGAGCATCAGGATTATTTGGCATCATACGGAAAGTGATGTACGACATCGTATTGTTTACCCAGTGCATTAATATCGTTGGCACTATGCTGCCTGTACGATAATAAAGCCAGCCAAGGAGCAGCCCAAACAGCGCGGCATTGACAAACTGAGCCAGGTTTCCATGCATGGCACCAAAAATCAAAGCACTGATGACTATCGCCACCCAATGGAAACGCTTACCGGTAATAGACAACAACACACGCAGGATTGCACCACGGAACACTATCTCCTCGGCAATGGGCACCAGTATCGCCAACGCAAAATAGCCCCATTGTACGCTCATCATGACAGCAAACATACGGGTAACCTCTTCCGTCATCTCTATTCCCAATCGCTCATACAGATACTCTGTAGGCAGCAGCATGCCAAGCATCATTATTGCCACCCACAGCAACAATGTCCACTGTCGGGTACGCAACCACCTGGCAGAAAGCTGGGCATACCGCCGCCAATGGTATATGGCTATAGTAGCGACACTTGACAGCGATGAACCTATTACGAGTGTATAGGGGTCTTCCATCAGCTTCATATAACCGTCCATACCCGTGCCACGCACAGCCATCATAACAAATGCCGTAATAATAAAACACACCAACTGCAAAAGCAGAAATAATACGATATACCAGATGATATCAAAAATCTTCTTTCCCATAATAACCTTATAACCTAAAAACCTTATAACCTTATAACCTCATTCTCCCGAGTGCTCGGCGATTCCGTCGCCGAGGAAACCACAACCTCATAACTTCAAAACCTCAGCCACCTTATCCGCATCAGAGTGCAACTGGTCAGCCAGTTCCTCTGGCGATGAGAAACGCTGTTCGTCACGGATACGCTCTACAAAAGACACCAACAACGTCTCACCATACAGATTACCGAGATAATTAAACAAATGAACCTCAAGAGTTGTCTCATGACCGTCGTAAGTAGGACGGGTACCGATATTCATCATACCGTTAAAGAAGTGAACATCATTTGCGAGACGTACCCTGACAGCATAGACACCAGAAGCCGGCACCATCTGCCGAGTGTCCGTAAGACGGATATTTGCTGTGGGGAAGCCGATGCGCCGCCCTTCGCCATACCCCCTCACCACAACACCCATAATGGTAAAAGGATAACCAAGGAACGATGCCGCCCTTGACACACATCCCATTTTAAGCTCACGCCTCACAAGCGATGAACTGACATTACAACCATCCATTTCCAGGGGCGTGGCCCTTATCACCTCTATACCAGTCTCCTCGCCATAGCGGCGGAAGTCATCGGGAGAGTCCTGCCCTCCCCTACCGAAATGATGGTCATACCCCATCACCAGAGTCTTTACTCCCAGACGCTCGGAAAGGATGTCTGCCATGAAGTCACGGGCGGCCATTGCCGCCCATTGCTCATTGAAGTCTATAACGACACAATGGTCGATACCTGTTTTGGAGAGCAGCACCATCTTCTCATCGTAAGTGGTAAGCAACTGCGGCTGATAGTCGGAATGCAACGCCTCGCGTGGGTGGTTACGGAAGGTCACAACCATACTCTCCATACCTTGTTGCCCGCTCAGTGTCAACACCTGACTGATAAGATGGCGATGACCGAGGTGTACACCATCAAAGAAACCCAGGGTAGCCACAGAGGGAGTACTGAGACGCGTATCGTGTGAAAATATCGTAGTCTTCATAAGTCAAGGTCAAAATCTCCATTATCCACCTTTATGACACGTATGCCAAGACGTTCCGCCGCCGCGCAGTTGGCGGCAGAGTCATCAATGAAAAGCGTCTCCTGAGGCAGTATGTCCGCATCCCTCAGAGCCTGTTGGAAAATCTCCTCTGATGGTTTTGTAAGATGCATCTTATATGACAAATATGTTTTCTCAAAGAAGTCAGACACACAATGCCCCTCCTGACTGAAAAAGATATTCTCAGCCATATCCCAGTGAATAGCATTGGTATTACTCAGAAGGAAGATGCGATAACGGCTCTTGAGGTCAAGGATGCGGTGAAGGCGTCTCAGCGGCACATCAACAAGAAGTGACGCCCAGGCCGCAACGATCTCATCATCCGTAGCCACACACCGTGGAGACTGGCGCCTCACTTCATCACAAAACTCACTGACGCTGATAGTGCCCAGCTCCAATTGCAAGAACAGGTCCTCCTGGCGCGCCTCGTCCACATATACAGACACCTCAGAGGCATTGATAGCATTAAAAGCCTCTATACAACGGTGTTTGTCAAGGTTGACAAGCACACACCCAAAATCAAAAATAATGTTTTTTATACCTTGTTTATTCATTTCAAGGGCAAAAGTACAAAGAAAAATAACAAAAAAGCACCTTTTCTCAAAAAAAATTTGGATATTTCCAAAAAACGTATTAACTTTGCACCCTGCAAATAGGGAAACATCCTATTGCCGCTATTTTTCATAGCGTTTCGGACTTGTAGCTCAGTTGGTTAGAGCAACAGACTCATAATCTGGAGGTCACAGGTTCAAGCCCTGTCTGGTCCACAAGAAAAAGAGAACACACCACGTGGAGGGCACTGAAAAAGTCCCGTTAGCATCTTTTTGACACTTCATCTCTGCACATAGTCACTAAAAATTTGGCTATGTGCAGATTTTTTTGTACCTTTATAGCATAAAACTTAAAGGTTATGCTATCTCAGGAACAAGAGCTGATAT
>JAGDAU010000009.1 GCA_017959365.1 Prevotella sp. | reverse complement strand
TTAAGTGTTGACAAGTTAAGTGTTGACAAGTTAAGTGTTGACAAGTTAAGTGTTGACAGTTTGAATGATTAGTGGGGCTGTTGGTGTAGAGGGCGGCATCAGCCGCACTAAATATCAGCCGCACTAAACAAAGATATTAATTATAATAACAACAAAAAAATAAAACAAATGAAACCAACATTATTACTTCTCGCTGCCGGCATGGGAAGCCGGTACGGAGGATTAAAACAGCTTGACAGCTTAGGACCAAATGGAGAGACGATTATGGATTACAGCATCTATGATGCTATCCAGGCAGGCTTCGGAAAAATTGTCTTTGTTATAAGAAAAGACTTTGAGGAGGCTTTCCGTGAAAAGGTTCTCTCTAAATACGAGGGTCATATACAGACAGAACTGGTATTCCAGGGTCTTGACTGCCTGCCAGAGGGATTCACCTGTCCGGAGGGAAGACAGAAGCCATGGGGAACTAATCACGCCGTGATGATGGCTAAGGATGTTATCAAAGAACCGTTCCTCGTTATCAACTGTGATGACTTCTACAATCGCGACGCATTTATGGTGATAGGTAAATTCCTGAGCGACCTGCCGGAGAACAGTGCCAACAGATACGCGATGGTGGGATTCCGCGTAGGTAACACCCTCAGCGAGAACGGCACTGTGGCACGTGGTATTTGCAGCACTGATGAGGCTGGTAACCTCACCACGGTGGTTGAACGTACAGAGATAATGCGTAAGGATGGCCCTGTATGCTATAAGGACGAGAATGGCGAGTGGGTGGCCGTTGATGACAACACTCCCGTTTCCATGAATATGTGGGGCTTCACACCCGACTACTTCGTTCACTCTGAGGAGTACTTCAAGGAGTTCCTTTCCGACGAGAAGAACATGAGCAACCTCAAGGCAGAGTTTTTCATTCCTCTGATGGTAAACAAGCTCATACAAGACAAGACAGCTACAGTCAAGGTGCTTGACACCACAAGTAAGTGGTTTGGTGTGACATATCAGGCTGACCGCGATGACGTAGTGGCACGCATCCAGGCATTGGTTGATAACGGCACTTACCCTGCAAAACTCTTTTAATCAGTGGACATTAACTTATTAGATAACACCACACTACAACAGTTACGGCAGACGATAGACGACTGCCGTAATGTTGTTGTGTGTTGCCATAAGTCACCTGATGGTGACGCCATAGGATCGTCACTCGCAATAGCCGACTATCTGAGGCAAAAGGGGAAAACGGTAAACGTATGCATTCCTGACGCTTTTCCGGATTTCCTGAAATGGTTAAAAGGCACAAAGGGCATTCTTCGTTTCGACTGGCATAAAGACAGGATTGCAAATCTCATGGCAAATGCCGATACCATATTCTGTATGGATTTCAATTCCCCGTCACGCCTCGACAGCATGGAGCCACTGCTTGTCAACAGCAAGGCGCGTAAGGTGCTTATAGACCATCACCTGTCCCCAGACATAGACGCCACTCCCCTATTGTCATTCCCGCAGATGTGCAGCACCTGCGAACTGTTGTTCCGCCTGCTATGGCAGTTGGGAGAATACGACAATATCACTCGTGAGATGACGGAAGCCCTCTATTGCGGTATGATGACAGACACTGGTGGTTTCACCTACGCCTCTACAAGACCGGAGATATACTATATTATCAGTCTGATGCTGGCAAAGGGCATTGACAAAGACCTTATCTTCAAATATGTTTTCCATAACTACAGCGCCGACTGCATTCGCCTGAGAGGATACGTCATGAACGAGAAACTGAATGTCATCGATTCCCTACACGCCTCTTATTACAGCGTCACCAAAGAGGAGATGAAGCGTTTTAACTTCAAGAAAGGCGACTTAGAAGGCCTTGTCAATGAGCCGCTACGCATAAAAGGTCACAAACTATCTATCTCGCTGCGCGAAGACACAGAGAAACCCAACCTCACACATGTAAGCCTGCGCTCAGCATGGGGATTTCACTGCGCTGAAATGGCAACAAAATTCTTCAATGGCGGTGGGCACGACGATGCCGCCGGCGGACGCCTCTTCTGTGGTATTGAAGAGGCTGAGAACATAGCCCTTAAGGCCATCCTGGCATATAAGGACTTACTCATCTCATGAGTGTTTTAGCCCTGATTACCGAATTGTATTTCATAGAAAAGATTAGTTTTGCAAGCGAACAACAGCAACTATATACTTCACCTGAAGTTATAGCTGCTGTTGCTACTATATATAGGTACAATTACCTGTAGTTTGTCGCATGCTTACGCTGAAACAAATTTTTAATTTCTAATCGCGGAGCAACTATTAATTCTAATTTTTTAATCGCGGAGCGACAACTATTAATTCTTAATTTTTAATTCTTAATCGCCGCAGGCGACAAACTTTTAATTCTTAACTTTTAATTCTTAACTTACTTGGCTGTGCCGAAGATGATGTTATACAACGCCGTCACGTCGGTGGTATTTATCTCACCATTGCCGTCAATGTCACATATCGTCGGGTCGGTCGTGGTGTCGGTGCCGAAGATAACATTGTAAAGCGCTGTCACATCAGTGGTGTTTATCTCGCCATTGCTGTCGATATCACCCATCTGTGGCTTAGCGGGGATAAAGTCTGTCTCCTCAACAAAGAAGAACTCTTTCCACTGGTCCGCAGCTCTGTATGAGGGGCCATAACCCTTGGGAACATAGAGAGTACAGTTCCATTTGTTGATGTCATCAAGAGCCTGGGCTCCGCACTTTGGTGGTGGCGCCGCGCGGCTTACAATCTTGGTTATTGACACACAGTCAGAGAACGCCTCATCACCAAACTCTTTCACACTTGTTCCGAATGCCAGATAGTCAAGTTTGGCGCAGCCGGAGAAAGCCCAGTTACCGATGCTCTTCACCCGGTCGCCGATGACAACATTCTTCAGGTTCTGACAGTTGAAGAACTCGTTGTCGGGTAAGTCACCATCGAAGTCCACCTCTACATCCTTGATGAAGTTGTTACCATAGAATGACCATGGCATCACCTTACGTAATGTCAGCGACACACCCTTGTTGGTTATTATCGGCCCCATGGATATCTCCTCCGTACCGTCATAGGCATAGTCTATAGCATCACACGTACGCTCCGACGGATTAACAGGCACATACCTCACGCCACCAACCTCAAAAATTGAACTCAAGAACGGGTATTCCACAACAGAGACATCATCACGAAACGAATATTGGTTATTAGCAACATAATTCACCTTACCGGTAGCCAAACGATAATTCTCCGGAGGCGTATTAGTAAGCCACACCACCTTAAGCAGGTTTGTGCCATAGAATGGATTACTATAATCATTATTCTCATCATTATAAATAGATGTCACACCTGCACCAACCTGTAAAGAGGTGAGTCCGCTACAATTACAGAAAGCACGATAGCCTATCGTCTCAAACTTATCTCCCAAAATAACCTCTTTTATAGAGGATAAACCACTCCACGAACCAATATTCTTACAATTAATATTAAGAGAGATGATATTATTACAGCCTGAGAAAGTAGAGTATGTTATGTTTGTTATACCACTGCCAACAGTAACGGAAGTGAGGCCACTGCAACCAGAAAAAGCAGAACTACCGATGCTTGTAACGCCGTTGGGGATGGTAATTGAGGTGAGGCCGCTGCAACCAGAGTATTTGCAAGTCTTTTACTATCAACTATTTACATATTAAACGGTAGAAAAGTGATTGCGTGGATTCTATGAAGAGTCAGAAATGGGAAGATTTAACGTTTTTAACTTTATTAAATAGGGCTGGAAACAAAAAATGCCAATTGTAGATGGC
>JAGDAU010000123.1 GCA_017959365.1 Prevotella sp. | reverse complement strand
TGCAAAGACCCGAACGGGCACACGTTAGCACAATACCAACCTTTCTTACCGAACAAAGGATATACAAATGCCGTAACAAGCATTATTATTGGGATTATAGCCGCCCACAAGTCAAGTCCATTTGACAATGCATGAAGAAAGAATGTGTAGTTGAGGAATGAACCACACCAGAATCCAAGTATTCCCACATTCAGCAACATCTGGATTGTGCGCCATATTTTGTTTTTGAAAAAGAACGGTATCACAGCAGCCATAAGCACGACAATCAGCCCAATGATGCTTTTTGCCGACATATCCATATTTCCCCCCTGAAACGCCGCCGAGAGTTCGTCGTCTCCTCCTAAATTCTCAGCAGCGTAAGCCAATCCTGCCCTCACATTTTTTATAATGGCATTAGAAGAGAACGTGGCACCAGTCACCACGTCCACATTCAGCACAGCTGCCTCATCCAGGCTTTTGTCCTTCCATTTGGCAACGATGACACGAGCCTCGTCGAAGAAGTCGGGTGTCTCATCGTTTGGCAAAGCCTCAATATCCGTCACTTTGCCGTCCTTGATTTTTATCTGCATCGGCACCGGTCCCGCATATCCGTCAACATCCTTGCACAACTCGGTGGTGTTGACAACAACCGTTCCGTCTTCGAGTGTTGTCATAACATCTGCCGCAACGGTATCGGAACTTACCGCCGTGCTCTCAGTCTCACTCCCGCAAACCTTTTTCCCTAACAGTTTGCCATCTTTCTGAATTGCCGCCACAACCATAACTGCAACGCATGTGATCAGCATCAAGATTTGTTTGATTTTTTTCATAATATTCAATATATATACTAAACATAAATTATCACAATCTGATTTTCAGACGTTTTCCTTTATAGCTTACAGTCTTGCCGACAGGAGTGTCAATGTCAAGCATTCGGGGTGCATTTTTTCCGACAAAGACAATGTTGAACCTACGTGACCCCAACATTCCGTCGAACTCACCATGCCGGTCTCCAATAATAAGAATTTTGTCTTTGTCGTTATACTCAATATTAATTGTGGAGTATTTACCTTTCTCATAATTGTAATTAGTGCCCTCATCCTCATACAGCATAAACTCGCCGTCAGCCCCTTCATAAACGTAGATATTTATCATTTCAGCCTTTTTCTCATCACACCACTGCATCTTCGGTCCCACGGGCAATATTGCCCCTTCGGGAACGTAAACCGGTATCCGGTCGTAGGGAGCATGGGCGTTGAGTGTCTGTCCGCCCATGTAATATTTCCCTGTATATAAGTCATACCATCCACATTTCTCCGGCAGATAGACACTACGCTCACGTGCTTTATATTGAGAAACCGGACATGCCATCAGCGATGGTCCGAACATCCACTGATCCTTGATATCGTAGATTTTGCTGTCACCGTTAAAATCCATGACAAGCGCTCTCATCATGGTATAGTCTTTGAAATGCACCCATCCGTCCATGGAATAGATATACGGCATAAGGGCATATCTCAAATTGTCATAATATACAAAAGAATTGTATGACGGGTGTCCTTCCGGCGCAATGTTCCATATCTCTCTTGCCGGCCACTGACCATGCACCCTAAACAATGGGATGAAAGCCCCGAACTGGCTCCACCTTGCCTGCAGCTCACGCCATTCTCTCAGGTCTTCTGTCTCCTAACCAGTAATGTCATAAGTTTGCTGAGCCCTGACATACCGGTTTTCCACACAGAATCCTCCCTGGTCCATTCCCCATATAGGAAGCCCCGACAGTGAATAGTTCAATCCAGCCGTCATCTGAGCACGCATATCTTCCCATCTTGTTGCTATATCTCCGCTCCACGTTGCAGTGGAATATCTCTGCTCGCCCGCGAATCCGCTTCTTGTGAGCAAGAACACCCGTTGGTCTGGATTTACCTGTCTCTGGCCGTTATATATTGCATCTGCGTTGACAATGCTATAAGCATTGAAATACTCTGTTGATGTTCCAAGGGCAGTCGGTCCGCACAGTGCCTTACGATACCACATAGGGGTGCAGTCGCGTATGTTCGGCTCGCTTGCATCCATCCACCACGCATCCACCCCGTGGTTGTATTTAGTATAGAGGTTCTCGTCCATCTGCCCCCAGAACATCTTTCTGGCCTCTGGAGAGTAGGCGTCATAAAACGATCCCATATATCCCAGCCAGTCGTAAATAGAGTCAGCCACAGCCTGATGGTATATCCACCCATTACTGTCAAGTTCCTTGAAGTTGTCAGTATTAACATAGAACTTAGGCCACACGCTAATCATGAACCGTCCGTGGAGTTGATGGACAGAATCAAGCATGGCCTGAGGATTGGGATAACGTTTTGATTCGAACATATGGCTTCCCCATTGATCATCCTCCCAGTAGTTCCAGTCCTGCACGATGTTGTCAACAGGTATTTTTCTCTTTCTGAATTCCTCCAACGTCTGCTCCACCTCCAATGAGGATTTATAACGCTCCCTGCTCTGCCAAAACCCGAATGCCCACTTCGGATAAACCGGCGCCTTGCCTGTCAGTCTCCTATAGCCGGAAATAACCGCGTCGGTATTGTCTCCGTAGATGAAATAATAATCCATGTCGGGTGTCATCTCGCTCCATATGCTCAAGCGTCTCAAATCCTTGTCTGTGCGTGGTTCCATAGCCCTGAGTCCGATATAACTCACATCACCGTCGGGTTTCCACTCAATCCTCAGCGATGTGCGTCCCTTGATCTTAGCAGAAAACTTATATGCGTTGGGGTTCCATGCAGTACGCCATCTTTCTGGGACCACCTCCTTACCACCTATGAAAACCCTCACATATCCCGCATAATATAGAATGAACTGAAAAGGATTGTCGGGCAGGTTGTTATTCACCGGCTCTATAAACCCCTCATAAACCACGTGGGCTCCAGAAAGAACAAATCCTTTGGGCAGATTTTTTATTCCCCCGTTATCTGTGGCATTGCACAAAGCAGACTTCTCAGGCATGGCATACTCAAAATAGATGGAGTCCTCTCTCCTAACCAAAGCTCTTCCCCTTTTGTCGGTATAAATACCTGTCAGACCCCCCTCTTCTCCGTCTTTGCTG
>JAGDAU010000122.1 GCA_017959365.1 Prevotella sp. | reverse complement strand
CGGCACTCGCCACTGACGAATGCACCTACGAGGTCATCGGATGATGTGTCACTTGGGAACGTCATACTGCCCGTGTCCAATGTTGAGTGATAAGGATACTTTGAACCGCCTGTGATAAAAGGTGGTTCGAATTTCTCATTCACACCGTAGGTACGCTCAGTGGCAAAATTAAGGAAACCGTCTAAATGGAATATCTGATGTAATCCGCCACTATAGTATTTCAGTGACATTGGTAACTTTTCGGAAGCGCCACCCATGATCTTCAGGGCGAAGTAGATAGTGCCATCCTGATGAACAGAACGATAGGAGACAATACTATAACACACTTCGTTTTGGAAAAGAGCCATCAGGTCATCATTTGTGGAATACGGTACAAGCTCGTCTTGCAGTTGGACAAGCACAAACATTGAGTTCTCAAACTGGCTCTGGTCAGCGTCCTCCCATGTGGGTTGAGCCTGATTACCTGTAAGGTCCACCTGCCAGTCTGGCCGTGCTGACTCGACAAAGGTGTAGTTCTTTTTGTCCGGGTCGGGAATAATCGGGTCGGGATCAACGGGATCTGAAGAGTCCGATGAGCCTGACGAGCAGCCCCACGCCATGGTGAGGGCTGCCGCCATAAGAATTAATTGAATGTATTTCATTTTACAACTATTTTTTTGCCATTGAATATGTAAACACCTCTCTGTAATGGTTTCTTGTCAAGTTTAACACCTTGAAGTGTGTACCAGCCATCACCATACTGCTGATCGTCCAATGAGACGAACTTAATCTCTGTGGGCTGCATAGGACTGCCGCTTACGCCATTGCTCTCATACCTCAGAAGTTCGGAGGTGGCTGCTATCCAATCGTCACCACGCTCAAGGACGAAGAACAACGGTGCATTGTCGCTGCCGCTGATGCTCATGTAAAGAACCTCGTCACCATCGTAGTCTGCCTCGCCGCGTACCTCACCCTGGCATACTGCCAACAGACGGTCACCGGCCTCAGGCGTCACACCTGTTATTGTAGCAGCTAACGACATCGTGGTGGGATACAGGTGCGGATTTACCCTGCGGGATGCTTTCTGTGAACCGGCGAAGAAGCTACTGTTGGGATCATAGTAGTTATACTTGAACTTAACCGTTTCCTTACCCAGACGTTTCAACATATAACCCTTTCCTGGAATCATGTAACGTAGTGATCCGGCCCACTCACCGGTACCGTATAAATCTGTGGTGTACATCGAGAAGCCGTCCTGGCACTTTATGACATCACCGTCGGAGGCATAGTTGTCATAATCAGCCAGTGCTGTCTCAACATCGAGATTGATCATTGGTGTATAGCCAATGCTGTTCCAGCCATTCTTAACGGTTATAGTGCGCATCGACTCCTGTTCAAGGCTTGTGCCCGTAAGCTCTATATCTATGTCGTTCTTTACATTAATGCGATAGGTCTTTGCCGGTGAAATCGTTGTGCTGCTCACAACATCATCCTTATTGGAGACCCACTGACCTTTCTTATATATAAGTGTCAGACCCTGTGAGTCATCTGTCAGGATATCGCCGTCCTGCCACGGGAAGCGTTTTAACAGGTTGTTGATGTCACGGAAGTCGTTGTTATAGACATTCAGCGAGATCCAGTTCCAACCCTTACGCAGACTAAGCTTCTGGATATACTGGTCGCCAGCAGTAAAAATAACCGGTGCCTTTACCGTACCAACCACCAGACCAGGCACAAAGGTCAACTGCTCAGAAGGCTGCAGCATCATGGTCTTACCCGTTTGGTAATGCCACAGTTTGAAATTGAGTGGTGTCTTAACAGTCGTACTGTCGTAAACAGTGAGATATACTTTGCTCTCTGCCGTTTCCGGGTTATAGCTTACATTATTAACTCCCATGCAGCGTCCGGTAGCATCAAAGACACCCACCAGATCACGTGAGTCGGTAACGATAACGTTGTTGATAAGCACCCTTCCAACGATATTCATGGAATATTGCCTCAACTCGTATGGCACACTCCAATCAGGGGTCTCGCCCTGAACAGTGACATTCAGGGTCATAGGCTCACACAGCCCGTTTTCGTCAACAACATATATTATCTCATCGTAACTGCCAACATTGAGACCCTCATCCACGGTGAACGTCACACGTACCTCTCCCTTCGGATCGATGATACCCATGGGTATATCAACGGTAAGCCACTTGGGAAGCCCCTTTAACTCAAACTGGTGGGAAGCGCCGCTATTGTTGACAATTGTATTCTCAAACTCATAGAGACCTTGTGCCATCTGCTCATGTATGGTGCGAGTCTGCCAGCGCAACGGATTACGGTCCACATAGAACGCCATGGTGGCAGGCGATGCCATATAGTTGCCGTTCATGTCAGGTATGTCGGTCACGGTAATATAGAAATTACGCTTGTTGATGCGGGAGTCTTGCTCATTGAGGCTTATCATAAGCTGGTTGTCGCGCCCGACGAAACTGAAATCAAGGTTGGACAACTCCTGATAAGGCTGGACAGGGGCACCCATCTCATTGTCCACAAACTGCATTACGGTGTTTATCGGATCAACAAAGACGGAGTCGTGCGCTGCTATCTCATTGCCGTCCATATCTTTCTTTACCACCTGATTATACACGTTCGGGGTAAGCACAATGTCGTTTTCCTTGTTTCTCTCCTGGTGGCAGAAACTGAGATAGGTGATAAGACCGTTCTCCTTACCGCCAGGACTCTTCACACTATAACGTTCGATGAGAGTCGGTGGCAGAGCCTGCGCAAAGAGACAGATCTCATCCAGATTACCAGTGAAGGCATTATCCTCACGCCTCACATTGGCGTCATCAGCACCCTGCTCATACCATACCATATTACCAAGGAACACATCGTTGTCGCCTATACCGCCCAATGAGTCGGTGCGGAAAGACTGACGCAACTCATGGTCAATGTAGATATTAGCGATATTGTGGGAGCG
>JAGDAU010000121.1 GCA_017959365.1 Prevotella sp. | reverse complement strand
TATCTCCACGGCATTTGTACTCCACGGAGTAATCATCTCGCGGCGTGGGCCAACGTAGTAACCGTTCATACTCTGTGCGTCCACGAGCGTTGCATTGCCGTAGAGCCAGCACAATTCCTTTGTCTCCTGTTCATTGGGCTGATGGTCTATTGCAGTCGCAATGATGTTGTCAGAAGGTGTCTTGAAGAATAAAATCATTGTTTTATGTGTTTTTATTTTGTTTTCGCTTTGGTATATTTTGACAAGTTATGATAACTCGTGTCTTTACAAAATACAAAGGTAAACATTTTTTTTTATTCCGCAAAGAAAAAATGATAAAAACGCAGTATTGTAAGGAAACAGAAATATTATCACAGACGGAAAAGCGTCAATTAGCATACAGTTTTCTGTCATAACGAATAATTATTTTGACAAAAGTGTCTTTAATTTGGAAATAATTCGTATCTTTGCATTCAGGATGTTTATGGCGAGTCTTGAAACATTTAGGATGTTTAGAAATCGTCTGTCTTACTAACTGATAAATTTATAGTACTATGAATAGAAAATGTTTTTTTGCGATGGCTTTTTGCTTCGCATCGGTGCTACAGGAGGCATCGGCTCAACAGGTAATTAACGACAACAACACTCCATTACATTTGATGCGCCCGGCATATCGTGTAGGATATGGTGTGCCAACGACTGAAAGTGTCAAGCAGACCATAGACCGTGTGCTTCGTTATATTGATTCAGAGACTCCGGCTGTGCTTGTTGATAAGAATACAGGCAAGGAGGTGCAGGTGAAGGATATTACTGCTGACACCCAGTTGAAGCAAGGTGGTTTCAGACTGACAAGCTATGAGTGGGGCGTTACTTATTCTGGCGTACTGGCTGCATACGAGGCAACGGGAGATGTATCTTATCGTGATTATGTTACAAAGCGTCATCGTTTGTTGGCCGACATGGCACCTCGGTTCAATAAGATATATGCCAAGAACAAGTCTATCGATACTAATGTGCGCCGTGTCATTGATCCTCATGCGTTGGATGATGCAGGTGCGGTGTGTTGTTCTATGATTAAGGCTGAATTGAGCGGGGTGGGGGACAAAGGTGTGTTGCGCCCGCTTATTGATAACTATGCTGACTATATTATAAATAAAGAATACCGTCTTTCTGACGGTACGTTTGCCCGCCTGCGTCCACAAAAGAATACTATATGGCTTGATGACATGTTTATGGGCGTTCCAGCCGTGGCTTACATGGGTAAGCTTACCGGTCAGCAGCAGTATTATGATGAGGCTGCACGACAGGTGTTGCAGTTTGCCAGTCGTATGTGGGTGGAGGAAGAAGGCTTGTTCCGCCACGGATGGGTGGAGAGTATGAATCCGCATCCTGCCTTCTTCTGGGGACGTGCTAACGGATGGGCGATATTGACGATGTGCGAGGTTCTTGACGTCTTGCCTGAGAATCATCCGCAGCGCCAGGCTATCCTTGAGTTGCTGACTAAACATGCCACTGGTCTTGCCAGGAGGCAGCATCAGGATGGCTTCTGGCATCAGTTGCTCGACCGCAACGATACATATCTTGAGAGTTCTGCCACTGCTATATATACATATTGTAAGGCACATGCTGTCAACAAGGGATGGCTGGATGCCAAGGCCTTCGGTCCTGTGGCTCTGTTGGGATGGCATGCCGTTCAGTCATCAGTGAATGATAAAGGACAGGTTGAGAACGTCTGTGTAGGTACGGGAATGGGATTTGATGCGGCTTTCTATGCTTACCGTCCCGTTCATGTCATGGCGGCACATGGCTATGGTCCTGCTATATGGGCAGGGGCTGAGGTCATCAAGTTGCTGAAGCAACAGCATCCGAAGTCCAACGATTCTGCTGTCCATTTCTATGACGAGGAGGTGCAGACAGATCAGCCGATATTCAATTACGACGGTAAGATCCGATATTAACAATAACACAAACATGAAGAGAGTATTAATCATTTGTCTTGCGGTGATGCTCACAACATCGCTGATGGCTCAGATGGGAAAGCG
>JAGDAU010000120.1 GCA_017959365.1 Prevotella sp. | reverse complement strand
GTCGGGAACTGTGGCTGCTTCGGGAACTGTGGCTGCTTTGGGAGCTGAGGCTGCTTCGGGAGCTGAGGCAGAATCGGCTTTGGTTATGAGTAGGCTGTCTTTGCAGAATATATACCAACGCATTGCAGTGGTTGTTTATGCTTGGGTAAACCTCACTATTTCACTCTGAATGAGAAATTGAACGTTTTGCCGTCGAAGCGGTAGTATTTGCCGCTAAAGACACCATTGCGGAATTTTCCGTCATAAGAGCCGGTCTCAATGTCGTTCTCTGGGTTATATTCAGACAGTGAGAGTGTGCCGTTAGAATAGTTGCCGTTGACAAGCATCTTGTGACTCGGTCCTGCTGCGGTATAGTATGTTGTGCCGGATGCAGTGCCATCGCTGCTGATGGTGACATCGAGCACGCAACCAGACCCTGCCACTTGTCCTGTGGCGTGGCTGTAGCCGAACGGGCTGAAAGGCTTTTCCGACTCTTCCGCCCTCATCTGATCCTGACGTGGTACAAATCGGTCACCTTCGGCTTCTTTCTCTTGTGTATTCTCTGTCACCTCGTTTTGCTGTGCTGTGGTCTCTTGCGTTATTTCTGTCTGCTCCTTTGTCTGCTCCTTGCCGTCTTTGTTGGAAAACTTAGAAGCAATGAGTATGCCGCCGAGGAATAAAAGGATTCCTGCGAGGACTGCGATGATAATGTAAAGCACTTTGTTGTTGTTACGCTTTGGATTCGGATAAATAACAGGTTCTGTGTACATAGTTTTTTTTATTTTTTATAGTGCAATAGTGATAATAGTGCAATAGTGATAATAGTGCAATAGTGCTAATAGTGCTAATAGTGCAATAGTGCAATAGTGATAATAGAGCTAATTCACTTTCAACATTAAACTCTCAACTCTCAACTAAACTCAACTGGAGCTTGCGACAGTTGGGTTATCTTATTTTGCCATGCTGTTGCTGATGAAGGGGAGGCAGGTGAATAGGGCGCTGCTCCAGAACTGCCAGTTGTGTGTGCCGGGGCGTATCTTCTTCTGGTATGGTATGCCAGCCTTGTCCATGGCAGCCATAAACTCTTTGTTGCGGTAAAGTAAGAAATCCTTGTCGCCGCAGTCAACATACCATTTTATCTTCATCAGTTTCCCCTTGGTCGCAGCGTCTGCGTTAGTGACAAATTTGGTGCAGCTGTTTTTAGCAACACTTGTCTTAAGCATGCCGACTTTGCTGTTTGGACCTTTGTATCCAGGCAGTTTGGCGTCATCCATAAGGGCACTCATGGCGTAGCAGGCGCAGAAGAGGTCTGGGTAACGCTGGCTGAAGCTTGTAGCAGCGCCACCACCCATCGACAACCCGGCAACGGCGCGGTGCCCTCTGTCGCCGATGACACGGTAGTCTGCTTCCATTTTCGGCATAAACTCCTTCATGAAGAAATCCTCATAGCTCCATCCCGGCATGTTGAAATAGCCGTTCCACTCCGTTTGCAGTTTGAGGCTTCCAGCCAGAGGCGTCACGATGACCATCTCCCTCATTTTACCGCTTTTTATCAGTTCGTCGGCAGTGGTCTGCAGCTTACCCCTTTGTATCCAGCATTTATTGTCGTCCGCCATACCGTGGAGCAGGTAAAGGATAGGGTATTTAGTCATTTTGTCTTTGCTGAATGATGGTGGTAGATATACGGTGTACGGTATGTTGGAATTGAGTATCTTGCTGTGCATGTTGAGGTATAGCACCTGGCTCTTGTCTTCTTGGGGCTCTTGTTGCGTCGCTTGCGACATCGTGGTTGTAGTGTCGTGACTACGTGTGGTTTGTGATGGCTGTTGAGAGCCGCTATTGCAGCTGCATGCGCCCATAATCAGGGGCATCAGTGCTGACATTAGATTTGTTGTAATCATTTTGGTCATTGGTTTTTTAGTTGTTTTAGATGGCAAAATTAACAAAAAAAGAATAATATACAAAAATTATAGCGAGAAAATTAAAAATAGTATTACCTTTGCAGGTGAGTATTAAGCCGGGATGAACTCGAACTCGGTGATACTCGGCGACAGACTCGCCGAGCACTCTATCTATTATTTTATTGAGTTATGGATTTTAAGCTCACATCGCAATATAAACCTACGGGTGACCAGCCGGAGGCTATAGCAGCACTGACAGCCGGATTGCGTAATGGCGATCACTCACAGGTGCTGCTTGGTGTCACTGGCTCCGGCAAGACCTTTACGGTGGCTAATGTCATAGCCAACGTCAACCGTCCTACGCTTATCCTGAGTCATAATAAGACTCTTGCCGCTCAGCTGTATGAAGAGATGAAGGGCTTTTTCCCCGACAATGCCGTAGAGTATTATGTATCCTATTATGACTACTATCAGCCGGAGGCATACCTGCCCTCTACGGACACATATATAGAAAAAGACCTTGCCATCAATGAGGAGATAGACCGTCTGCGGCTCTCCGCCGTCTCATCGCTTCTTTCCGGACGGCGTGATGTGGTGGTGGTGTCCTCAGTGTCATGTATATATGGTATGGGTGGACCTACCACCCTTGAGGGTAGCGTGATACGTCTCTCATGCGGTCAGCGTCTTGACCGTAACGCTCTTCTGCGCAGACTTGTTGAGGCTCTCTATGTGCGTAACGATATTGATTTGCAACGTGGCACGTTCAGGGTTAAGGGTGACACCGTTGACATCTTCATCGCCTACAGCGACAAACTGCTGCGTGTCACTTTCTGGGATGACGAGATTGACAGCCTTGAGGAGGTGGACCCCATAACGTACCAGCGGTTAGGCTCTTTTCAGGACTATGAGGTCTATCCGGCTAATCTCTTTGTCACATCCAAAGACCAGCAGGCCAAGGCCATACATGACATACAGGACGACCTCGTGGCACAGATAGAATTCTTTAATAATGTGGGCGATCCGCTGAAGGCTCACCGTATCAAGGAGCGCGTAGAGTATGACATAGAAATGATAAAAGAATTGGGCCATTGCTCTGGCATAGAGAATTACTCTCGTTACTTTGACGGACGCCAGCCCGGTGAGCGGCCTTACTGCCTCTTCGACTTCTTCCCCGACGACTATCTGCTTGTGATAGACGAGAGCCATGTCAGCGTACCGCAGATACGGGCGATGTATGGCGGCGACAGGGCACGTAAGACCTACCTTGTGGAGTATGCCTTCCGGCTGCCTGCCGCTTTCGACAACCGTCCGCTTACCTTTGATGAGTTCCATGACCTTATCAATCAGGTGATTTATGTCTCTGCCACACCTGCCGACTATGAGTTGCAGGAGGCGGAGGGTGTCGTGGTGGAGCAGGTGATACGTCCCACCGGGCTCCTGGACCCGGAGATAGAAGTCAGGCCTACAGAGAACCAGATAGACGACCTGATGGCAGAGATAGAGCTGCGCACTGAGCATGATGAGCGCATACTCATTACAACACTTACCAAACGCATGGCGGAGGAGCTGACGGAGTATCTGCTAAACCATGATGTCAGGGCAAATTATATCCACAGCGATGTGGCGACCCTTGACAGGGTGAAGATCATGCAGGACCTGAGGGCGGGTCTCTTTGACGTACTTGTCGGTGTCAATCTTCTGCGTGAGGGACTTGACTTGCCGGAGGTGTCATTGGTGGCTATTCTCGATGCCGACAAGGAGGGATTCCTGCGCTCACACCGCAGTCTGACGCAGACTGCGGGCCGTGCCGCACGTAATGTTAATGGCAAGGTTATAATGTACGCCGACAGTATTACCGATAGCATGCGTCAGACCATTGAGGAGACAGAGCGCCGCAGAATGAAGCAGATGCGGTATAACGAAGAGCATGGTATAACCCCAAGGCAGATACAAAAGGCTGTGAAGGGCATCCTCAAACCAGCGGATGCTGATGACAAACCCCAGGTGCGTCCGTATGCTTCTGCATACGTCGAGCCAGAGGAGTTCAGTATTGCCGCTGACCCGATATTGCGCCAGATGACCGCCGACGAGCTGTCCAGAAGCATCGAGAATACCCGCCGACTGATGCAGCAGGCGGCTAAAGACCTTGATTTCATACAGGCTGCCCAGTACCGTGATGAGCTCTTGCGGCTTGAGAGCCAACGTGAATAGGTGTCTGAAGTGGTTAAAATTGCGAATAAAATCTAAATTTTTTGTTTTCTCTTTGTATATTTGAGGATTATGTGTAATTTTGCACCCCAAATAGACTTTTTTATGAAGAAGATCGTTATAATGCCCGTGGTAATCATGGCTCTGCTTTTTACAAGCTGTGCCCGTGAGTTTTCCAAGGTGTATAAATCTGATAATATCGATTTTAAGTATGAGCAGGCCAAAGAGTACTATGCCCGTGGCAAGTATCAGCAGGCAATAGCTCTTCTGCAATCTGTTGTTACCCCGCTCAAGGGTCGTGATAATGCCGAGGAGAGCCTGTTCTTGCTTGGCATGGCGCAGTATGGCGCCAAGGACTATGAGACAGCGTCAGAGTACTTCAGGAAATACGTTACCAGTTATCCCAGAGGTAAATACGCCGAGCTGTCACAGTTCTATGTCGGGCAGAGCCTTTATATGGGTACCCCTGAGCCGCGTTTAGACCAGACACCCACCATGGCTGCACTTGCTGCTTTCCAGTCATACCTTGACCTCTTTCCTGATGCGTCGATGAAGGAGGAGGCACAGCGTAAGATGATGATTTTGCAAGACAAGATTGTCAAGAAGGAATACCTTTCTGCCAAACTATATTATAACCTGGGGTCTTATTTCGGCAACTGCACCAATGGCGGAAGTAATTATGAGGCATGTATCATCACCGCCCGTAATGCGCTTAATGACTATCCCTACAGTGACTTGCGCGAGGAGTTCTCGCTGCTTATTCTGAAGAGTAAGTTTGAGCTTGCCAAACAGAGTGTGGAGGAGAAGAAACTTGACCGCTTCCGTGATGCAGAGGATGAGTGTTATGGTTTTATTAATGAGTATCCGGACTCCAAGGAACGCAACACGGCGGAGAGATACCTTGAGGTTTGCAAACGCTATACAAGCGGCAAGGGAGATTAGTAAATTGAATATTGAATATTGAATATTGAAAATTTATTTAACGGGAACGGGAACGAATAGGAAATAGCAAATCTATATCACTTTAAACATTAAACATTAAACTTTCAACCAACAAGTTGAGCGAATGCGAAACGTAAATAATAAATAAATATGGATT
>JAGDAU010000119.1 GCA_017959365.1 Prevotella sp. | reverse complement strand
CAAGAGGCCATGCAGGGTCCGGACCTGGAGGCTCTCAAGCAGATTATCCTGGACGAGGAGATTGTAGATCCTATCAGTGGAACAAAGAACTGGACTGATGTAAGACAGTTTAATCTGATGTTCGCCACTGAGATGGGCGCTTCCGCAGATGCCTCTATGAAGGTTTATCTGCGTCCGGAGACTGCTCAGGGAATCTTCGTCAACTACCTCAATGTGCAGAAGACAGGACGCATGAAAGTACCTTTCGGCATCGCACAGATTGGTAAAGCGTTCCGCAATGAGATAGTGGCTCGTCAGTTTATCTTCAGAATGAGAGAGTTTGAGCTGATGGAGATGCAGTTCTTCGTAACCCCAGGCACTGAGCTTGAGTGGTTTGCCAAGTGGAAAGAGACACGCATGGCATGGCATCAGGCATTAGGTTTCGGTGCTGAGAACTACCGTTTCCACGACCACGACAAGTTAGCTCACTATGCTAATGCCGCAACAGATATCGAGTTCCGTATGCCGTTTGGATTTAAAGAGGTTGAGGGTATCCACAGCCGTACTAATTTCGACCTGTCACAGCACGAGAAATTCAGTGGCAAACAGATAAAATATTTCGACCCACAGACCAACGAGAGCTATACTCCGTTTGTGATTGAGACATCTATCGGTGTGGATCGTATGTTCCTTAGCATAATGTGCCATTCTTATCAGGAAGAGAAACTTGAGAACGGCGAGACACGTGTCGTGCTGCGCCTGCCTGAGGCTTTAGCACCTGTTAAGTGTGCCGTGCTGCCACTGGTAAAGAAAGATGGTCTGCCAGAGAAAGCACGTGAGATTGTCAACGACCTGAAATTCCATTTCAACACCCACTACGAGGAGAAAGACTCTATCGGTAAGCGTTATCGTCGTCAAGACGCCATAGGTACTCCATTCTGCGTTACCGTTGACCATGACACCCTTAACGACGGAATGGTTACATTGCGCCACCGTGACACAATGCAGCAAGAGCGTGTTGCCATTGCTGACCTGCGCGGCATTATCGAAGACAAGGTAAGTATCACCAGCCTACTTAAGAAAATACAATGAAGATAAGACAACTGTTAATGATTGCCTTCTCGTCACTAATTGTATGCTCTGTCTGCTCATGCAAAGAGGATGACAACGAGGTGGATGAGTTCCCCAACTGGAAGGATACCAACGAGGCATATTTCAGCAATCTGTACACAACGACAAAAAATGCTATCGCTAAAGGCGACACCCAATGGAAAGTGTTGCCGGGATGGTCATTCCTGCCCGAGTCTGCCACAATAGCTGAACGTAACATCGTGGCTAAGATAGTACGCACCGGCACGGGCACCGAGACACCTTTGTACACTGACAGTGTACATGTGCATTACGACCTCCGGCTGCTGCCATCCACAAGTTATCCACAGGGTAAGCTCATCGACAGGTCATATACCGGCACCCTTGACCCAGAGACATGTTTGCCAACAAAGTTTGCGGTATCAGGCGTTGTTGACGGTTTCAGCACCGCACTTATGAACATGCATGTTGGTGACTGGTGGGTGATATACGTACCTTATCAGTTAGGATATGGCAAAGGAAACAGTGATATTCCCGCCTACTCTACCCTGGTGTTTAACATCTGCCTTGCCGGCATTTACCATCCAGGCAAGAAAGTACCGGCATATAAATGAGTCAGGTGTCTGGCATGATGGGAGTCAGGCTCATCCGACCAAATATTTAATAACGTAAAAGGCATTATATGCCACCATATAAATAATGAGTGGCAAGATGACACACCTCAGGGCTGGCTTCTGCCAGCCCTTTGCTTTTTTCAACAGATATGCTGTTGCTATGGGTATGATAAAGAGCCAATGAGCACTCATGATATATATCTCATTGATACCAAAACCAAGGATGAGATGTATGAACATATCGAAGCCTAACCATGAGAGGGCAAGCCACAACAATCTGCTACGCCATCCTGCCACTATGCCACCAAGGAAAAGGAGAGCGACAATGGCACACACGACATAATTGACAGGATTGTGATACTTCACTATCACAGCACGGTTGACCAATGCGTCGCCTAACAGCCCTTCAGCATGCAGAATCAACGACTCACCAAACACATTATGAACCAGAGTCTCTGTTCGCGACGTGGTAGCATCGGTCCATGACCAGAACTCACCTTTCTTAAACGGTTTGCCACTATGTTTGGCCCAAACGCTGCTTTGTTTGCGTTTCTCGCGTGCCGCCTCGTTGCGCTTCTGTATCTTGACATATTCCTGTGCCAGGATAGCAGAGTCGGTAACACCGCTGTTTTTCTTGAACGCCTCCAAACTCTTATCATCCTTCGCTTTGATATTCTTAGCGTTCTGATCCTGACGCGCCTTCCAGTCCGGGAAGACATTGATATAGTAAATAGCGCGGGCTGAACCCCATATTAACGCAGAGGGTATTAAGACAGCAAACAACAGATATTTAGGACGGAAAAAACGTTTGCCATTAACAAAGAGCTGAGACAAGAACACCTTAACACCATTGTTGAGCGACACCCCTGCTACAAGGAAAAACAACGGGATACTCAAGCGCATCGGCATTCTACGTCCACGCTGTATCAGCACTCCACTACAATAAAGTGTCGCTATAAGCAAAAACATTGATATATAGAAATGATCCGGCACTATACCCGAAACCATGACATAACCAAATGACCATGTCAATACAGTCAATAACGTAGCGTCTATATGCCCTACCCCTATCACATTACGTAACAGCCTGTACAGGAATGCGGCGGAATAAACAGTACAGAAAAGCAACATCAGAGCAACCACAAACTGCACACAGTTGATGCCCGTCACTGCTGACAACAGTCTGTTGAGCAGATGGAAAGGATACATAAAATATGGCATCAGAGGATGGCGATACACATTATAATAAAATCCCCAATCGGTAATAGTATCGTAGGTAAGAGCGTCAAAACCGGACAAATGTACATTCTTCACATACTCATTGGCGGGATGAAAGGTGGTGCAGAAAAACCAGTGACGAGCAATGAAAAAAGCCTGCAACACTACATTAATGACAGTTACCAAAGCAACTGCCCATATCTCACCACGACGTATCTTCAGTTGTCTGATCATAACCCATACAGGCGACATCAGAATAGCCAACCAACTCGCACCATCAGAACCATAATCCTTTTTTTCTTCCTCTTTCACTTCCATTTCAACTACCTTTTTAACTCTTTATTCTTAACTCCCTTTTTTCAAAAAACATCTCACCAGAAGGAAATTCACTGGCACGCAGATGGCAAAGACCGGCAAGAGGGCTATATTCTTGTCAAGTCCGAGCCATAAAAAGAACTGCAGCAGCACCGTCTGCAATGACAGGTTGACAGCATGTGAGAAAACAAAGCCCGCACCACGGCGCTTGGTGGATTTCACTTTAAATGTGTATCGTGTAGAGGCGATATAATTGAACACAAAACTGATGATATAAGCTATGATATTGGCAATAGCCGGTGGCAGAAGCATCGCCAACAGTATATATGCCACATACTGCAAGACGGTGGCAGCCACACCAACTATACCGAACCTTACAACCTCGCCTAAGCGCTTACGGTTCTTATCACTCAAAGTGCTTATAATATCCTTCATCGGCATAGTCTAATAGGTTTTTATCGCCATCACTGTCGCCGTAGGCAATGAGGTAATAACCCTCACGGCGCGGGAAGAGCCGTTGTAACCTTTTCACTTTCTCACTGCCGTAACAGTTATTACTGATAAAACGTCCGGTTACTGTTTCCTCCCTGACCTCTATCTTTGTGCATGCCATAAAGACTGACGGCTTGCGAGGGTCGGTAATGAAACGCTCAAAGAATGGTGCCACCCAGTTTTCAATGCTCGCACTGATAATCACAACCTTAGCTTTATCCTTCAGCGCCTGCTCTATTGTCTCAACGGCTCCGGGACGTAACAGACGTTCGGCGTTATTCTCCATAAAACTGTGACAGTAGTCGTTAAACACACCTATCTTCATTCCTCTAAAGAAATAGCTGAACACTTTCTGCTTAGCCTTCCAGTTGGGATAGAGACGCAGACGCATAAGAATAAGCATCGGCGCATAACGCAGCAAACCGAGCAACAGGCGTTTTTCACCCCTGACGTAACGTATAAACTCTATTAATGTATCGCGAGTGGTTATCGTACCGTCGAAATCGAAGGCATAGACTACCGGCAGATTAGCACTGTTACCTTTATTCTTATCCATAATGATTTCCTTCTTACGACAGATAGATTATAAACAGGAATGATAATACCCATGCCACAATAATCAGCTCCACAAAACGGTCTTGCAGCACCACTTTTGTGGGGTCGCCACTCTTCTCGTCAACAACAGTTATCTGTATGTATCTAAGCAATCCAAGCAACACAAATACTGTTGTAAGGTAGAGATAGTCGGTATGGAAATTCGCCACCACTTCCGGCGACACTGTGTACATAATATAACACACAAGCATCACGGATCCTGTGATTGTAATGGCCTGGTTGATAAAAGTGATATTATATCGTATAGTGTTCTTACGCGGTGGCTCACCGGTATTGTTCATCCTCAGCACGTCATCCCGTCGTTTGGCAAACGAGAGGAAAAGTGTCAGCAGGAAAGTCATCAGAACCAGCCATTTGCTGACATACACACCGGTGGCTATTCCACCTGCAAGTATTCTGAGGACAAAACCAAATGAAACGATACACACATCAAGAATAGCATACTGTTTCAGCTTGGCGCAATATGCTACATTGAGTACAAAATAAAAAAGTATCACCACTGCAACCTCCATCCTCTTATCCGGTAACAATAATATCATTACAGCAGCCAAGATGAGCAGTACGGCCATAATGCCGAATGCCTGTCTCACGCTCACTGCACCAGAGGCGATAGGACGGTTACACTTAACGGGATGCCGGCGGTCTGCCGGTGCATCTACTATATCATTAATACAATATACGGCAGAGGCAGTGAAAGAATAAGCCAGAAAAGTTATCAAACCAGCCCACAGAACGCCTGCCTTAAGCAGTGCTCCACCGAAAAACAGCGGTAGAAGCACAAACACATTCTTCATCCACTGTTTAGGTCGTATCAGTCGTATATAGTTTTTCAAGCTTAGAGGTTATTGTTGATTGTTGCGATACAATAAATAATAATGTCAAGATAACTGTTGCATCCTGGCTATGTACTTGCCAAGGATATCAAACTCTAAGTTAACCACTGTACCTACTGTGATATCCGCAAAATTAGTATTCTCACGAGTGTAGGGTATGATAGCAACCTGAAAAGTGTTCTCTGTGGGCGCTATCACGGTGAGTGATACACCATTGACCGTTACAGAGCCTTTATCTACTGTAAAATACCCGCGTCTTGCCATCTGGGGATCGTAGTCATACGAGAAAGTGAAATATGTGCTGCCACCGGCATCTTCCATGGCTATACAGCGTGCTGTCTGGTCAACGTGTCCCTGTACGATATGACCATCCAAACGACCATTCATGAGCATTGAACGCTCAACGTTTACCCGGTCGCCCTCACGTAACAGTCCGAGATTAGAGCGTATAAGCGTTTCCTTCATGGCGGTGACGGTATATTCATCGCCTTCAATGGCTACCACTGTAAGACACACACCATTATGCGACACACTCTGGTCTATCTTCAACTCATTGGTGAATGAACAACGCAGGGTGAAATGCACATTCTCGTCTTCCCTGACGATACGTGTCACTACAGCCATCTCTTCTACTATTCCAGAAAACATATTAGTAAGTTTTTTGAGTTTTTCAGTTTTTATTTCTCAGCCTTTAACGATATAGCCGTTAAAAAGGCCGTACCAGAGATGTGATGAAAACTCCTTATAAATAAGAGATAGGTTCCTCCCGCCTTTGTAATCCACCGGCTATACAGCAGGAATTTCTTCTGTGGCCCGCCATTGGCAAAGATGTTGACCTGAGTTTTTTTGTTATTTGATGAGTATCCCGATCTGACTGGTACGACCTGTATTTTATCCTTTCCAAGTGCAAAGATAGACATTATTTTTTAACTACAAAAGAAAACAAGAAAAAATCTTATTAATCCTAAAACTAATATACTAAATATTTAATTTTAAGATTAATTATGCTGATATATTAGTTTATCAAAAATAAAATGATTATTTTTGCACCGAATAACCAAAAACACATAAACATTTTTTCTATGGACTTATTACAACAGATTATTGACCGCGCTAAAAGCAACAAGCAGCGCATCGTGCTCCCAGAGGCATTAGAGGAGCGCACACTGACAGCAGCCGACCGTGTGTTGGCTGATGACATCGCTGACATCATCCTCATTGGTAATCCGGAAGAGGTAAAAGCACTGGCAGCCAAATTGGGACTCACCAATATTGACAAAGCTACTATCATCGATCCAGAGAACAATCCCAAGAGCGAGGAATACGCCACACTATTGGCTGAGTTACGTAAAAAGAAAGGCATGACCATTGAACAGGCTCGCGAACTGGTTAAGAATCCTCTTTACCTTGGTTGTATGATTATCAAGACAGAGGGTGCCGACGGACAGATCAGCGGAGCACTGAGTACAACAGGCGACACACTACGTCCTGCCCTTCAGATTATCAAATGCTCTCCAGGTATTACATGCGTTAGCGGTGGAATGCTGCTCATCTCCAAGCAGAAGCAGTATGGCGAAAATGGAGTGCTGGTGGTTGGCGACGTTGCCGTTACCCCAATGCCAGATGAGAACCAGTTGGCTCAAATTGCGGTATGCACAGCACAGACAGCTAAAAGCGTGGCAGGCTTCACAGACCCACGCGTGGCTATGCTCAGCTTCTCTACCAAAGGTAGCGCCAAGCACGAGGTGGTTGACAAGGTGGTTGAAGCAACACGCCTTGCAAAGGAAATGGCTCCAGAGCTGAAGGTGGATGGAGAAGTGCAAGATGACGCAGCCCTTGTGCCATCCGTTGGTGAGAAGAAGGCTCCAGGCAGTGATATTGCCGGACATGCCAACGTATTGGTATTCCCCAACCTTGAAGTGGGCAATATCGGTTATAAACTTGTACAGCGCTTAGGCGACGCTATTGCCATCGGACCAATCCTCCAGGGTATAGCACGTCCCGTCAACGACCTTAGCCGCGGCTGCTCTGTTGACGACATCTATTACATGGTTGCCATCACAGCTTGTCAGGCAATGGACGCTAAAATTGAAAAATGAAAATTGAAAATTAATAATTGATAAGGAAAAAATGAAAATTCTTGTATTAAATTGCGGCTCATCATCAATAAAGTATAAACTTTATGACATGACGGATGAGTCTGTACTCGCCCAAGGTGGTGTAGAGCGTATTGGCATTGACGGAGCATTTCTTAAGATGACCCTGCCTAATGGGGAGAAGAAAGTGATTATGCACGATATGCCCGACCACAAGGAAGGTGTAAACTTCGTGTTTCAGACACTACTCGATCCAGAGATAGGAGCCATCAAGAGCCTTGACGAAATAGACGCTGTGGGACACCGCATCGTGCAAGGCGGCGACAAATTCTGCCAGAGCGTTATTGTGGACAAGAGTGTGGAGGACGGCATAGAGGCCCTGTGTGACCTTGCACCTGTGCACAACGCAGGACACCTTAAGGGTATCCGCGCCGTTGATCACCTAATGCCAGAGGTGCCGCAGGTAACGGTGTTTGACAACGCCTTCCATTCTACCATGCCCGACTACGCATATCTGTATGCTGTACCGTATGAGATATATGAGCGTTACCACGTACGCCGCTACGGTTTCCACGGAACGAGTCACCGCTATGTGTCTCACCGTGTGGCAGAGCTGATGGGCAAAGACATCAAAGACCTTAAAATTATCACATGCCATATCGGCAATGGTGCCTCTGTAGCAGCTATCAAAGACGGCAAGGTGATGGACACCTCTATGGGACTCACTCCGTTGGCAGGTGTGATGATGGGCAGCCGCTCTGGCGACATCGACGCATCTGCAGTGACATATATCATGAACAAACTGGACAAGAAACCTCAGGAGATGGCTGACTACCTGAACAAGGAGAGTGGAGTACTTGGCATATCAGGTGTGTCAAGCGATATGCGCGACGTCGAGGAAGCTGCCAAGAATGGTCATGAGCGCGCACAGCTGGCTCTGAAGATGTATTTCTACAGAATTAAAAAATATATCGGTGCTTACGCTGCCGCACTGGGCGGTGTGGATGCCATTGTGTACACTGCTGGTGTCGGCGAGAACCAGACCGACATGCGTGAGGAGTCATGCGCCGGCCTTGAGTTCTTAGGCATTAAGATTGACAAGGAGAAGAACGCCACCATACGTGGTAAAGAGGCACTCATCTCTACTCCTGATAGCCGCGTACAGGTATGGGTGGTACCCACTGACGAGGAAATCGTGATAGCAAGAGACACAATGGAGCTTGTCAAGAAATAACAGAGAGGTATGAAAATCACCACTTTTGGAGAGATATTACTAAGGCTGTCAAAACAGGACTATAGGAGACTGATGCAGGGAAGTCGCCTGAACGGTGATTTCGGTGGCAGTGAGGCTAACGTTGCCGTGTCATTGGCAATGCTTGGTAATGACGTGAGTTATGTCACGCGAATACCTGACAGCCTCATCGGAAAGGCATGCCGGCATTCTCTGCAAGAGAGGGGTATAAGCCTAAAGCATGTGGTAACGGGAGGCAAACGACTCGGCACTTATTATTTTGAACCTGCGGCAGCCATGCGTAACTCTTGTGTTGTTTACGACCGAGAGAACTCAGCGTTCAATGAACTCAGACCAGGGATGATAAACTGGAAAGAGGTGCTCCGAGGGTCTTCCGTTTTCCATTGCTCAGGTATCACCTGCGCCACTTCTCAAAGTGCCGCGGAAACAACGTTTGAGGCTGTGGAAGAAGCTGAACGCATGGGCATAACGGTGGCTTTTGACATCAACTACCGTAAGAATCTGTGGAAATACGGCGCAGAGGCTTCTGATGTACTGTCGCGACTGGCGAAACACGCAGACATAATCTTTGGTGACCAAGAGGAATACGAGGTAATATCCGGTATGCCACGTGTACCGTTTACAGCACTGTCTGCAGATGACTCTGTTGACAATGATGCATTCCGCGACCTTCTGGCATCCATCTCCGCGAAATACCCCAAGTGTAAGAAGATGATTATGGCCGCCAGAAACCAAATAACATCAGGTCATCACACACTGACGGGTTTCCTTTTCAGTCAGGGTAAATATACGAGTACCAGAATATATGATATCCTTGACATAGTGGACCCTATGGGTGTAGGCGATGCTTTTATAGCAGCATTCCTGCACGCTTGGCTAAAGTGGGGCGATGATGACACACGCACTCTGCTCTTCTCACTCTCAGCCTCAGCGCTCAAAAACTCTGTCCCAGGTGACTTCAACCTCATTGGCGAAGATGAGATCCGGATGCTCATGGATGGTACACTCCAACCTGACAAGATTTTCGGATAATACAAATCATCTGTTTTATATAATAAAGGAGGCGCGACATAAATCGCGCCTCCTTTAATAATTTATTGTAAGCTCCTTATTCTTCTGCCTTCTCCTCAGCGGGAGCCTCTTTCTCAGCGGGAGCCTCTTTCTTTACCTCTTCTGCGGCAGGTGCCTCAGCAGACTTGCCAGAGCCACGACGGCTACGACGGGTCTTCTTAGCTGTCTTCGCCTCCTTTGCCATATTCTCATCAAAGTCAACAAGCTCGATGAAAGCAATGTCGGCACCGTCACCAAGACGGTGACCTAACTTGATAATACGTGTGTAGCCACCCTCACGATTGCCAACAGCGGGAGCAATTACCTTGAAGAGCTCCGTCACTGCCACCTTATTCTGGAGATAGCGGAAAACCACACGGCGTGAGTTAGTAGAGTCATCCTTACAACGAGTAATCAGCGGCTCCACGTATTTCTTCAGGGCTTTGGCCTTTGCTACGGTCGTAGTGATTCTTTTGTGCATAATCAGCGAAATGCTCATGTTAGCAAGCATAGCATGACGATGAGATGCAGTACGACCGAGATGGTTGAATTTCTTATTGTGTCTCATTTCGTTTTAATCTTTATCTAATTTATATCTTGAAATATCAGTTCCAAACGACAGATTCAGACCCTCAAGCAAATCATCAAGCTCTGAGAGCGATTTCTTACCAAAGTTGCGGAACTTAAGAAGGTCAGTCTTGTTATACTGCACCAAATCACCCAATGTCTCTACATCGGCAGCCTTCAGACAGTTGAGAGCACGGACACTGAGATCCATGTCAACAAGACGTGTCTTAAGCAACTGACGCATGTGGAGTACCTCCTCATCGAACTCCTGGTTGGACTCAACATCAGGACTCTCGAGGGTTATCTTCTCATCAGAGAAGAGCATGAAGTGATAGATAAGTATCTTGGCTGCCTCCTTAAGGGCATCCTTCGGGTGTATGGAACCGTCCGTAGTTACCTCCAGCACGAGCTTATCATAGTCGGTCTTCTGCTCGACACGATAAGGCTCAACGCTGTACTTAACATTACGGATAGGGGTGTAGATAGAATCGATTGGAATTACCGTTACGTCGGTGCAGAACTCCCTATTCTCATCAGCGGTGACATAGCCACGACCCTTGTTGATAGTAAGGTCAATCTGCATCGATGCTTTAGTATCTAAATGGCAAATCACCAAATCAGGGTTTAACACTTCAAATCCGCTAAGGTACTTGCCTATATCGCCAGCCTTGAACTCTGAAGAATTCTCAACCGTAATACTGACTTTCTCATTCTCGAATTCTTCTACTACTTGCTTGAACCTTACTTGTTTCAGATTCAATATGATGTTGGTAACATCCTCCTTTACTCCAGGCACAGAAGAGAACTCATGCTCT
>JAGDAU010000118.1 GCA_017959365.1 Prevotella sp. | reverse complement strand
CAAAATAAAGTGCTGAATAATTTTATAAACTCTTTAACTGTTACTCAATCACGACAGCCTTACCATTATGAATATACACGCCTTTCTGTGACGGTTTGCCGTTAAGCTTCACGCCGTTGATGGTGTATCAAGCGTCATCGATAACCGCTGACCGCTCAACGCTAACCTCATCTATTCCTGTCGGTGCGCTGCCTTCACATATCCAGTTGAAGACATCGGGGCAGCTCTTACTGACTAATAAGTATATCAGGAATGCTCCTCCAGCCATCACGTGATCGCTTGTGCTGAAGGTGTCATTGACACGATACATGGTACCTTCGCCCTGAGGGTGGGCATCGCGGAAGGCGAGGTAGTTGCCGTAGGGCACTATCATGTCATACTTCGAGTGGAAGAACTGTATGCGGTGCTGTGGTTCCCAGCCTGTGGTGAGAGAGTTATCGTACAAGGCACGGTGCAGAGCCTGTGGTGCATTGGCGGGATTTTCTGGCACAACGTCGAGATTGCTGGCATCAGACATGTAGTCAAAAACCTCTTGTGTGAACATCTTATCCAAGTTTCCAATCACTGCGGAACCTAACGGGGCGCTGAACATTTCGGCCATCTGCTCTGGTGTATAATGGCGACCAAGCGTATCGAGACCATTCTTTAGCTGGTTATACCACATATCGTTTATGTTAGCCGTGGTATATTCCTTGCTGTCTATCCAGTCACACACGCCAGTGTCGAGCAACTGCTGCGACATGAAATCTCCTATCTTATACGGAGCCATAGCGGGATGCGTCTCGAACATACCCTTCACAATCAGAGGTGCCACAGCGGGATAAGTCGACGTACCTTTTCTGTGATCTGTCTCAACGTCATAGCTTGTACCGTCATCTTCCATATAATAGCGTATGGTGGTCACAAGGTCGTAGGGGCCGTCACCGCATATACTGCCTTGGAAATGGAGATCGTCGGCAAGACCCTGCTCCTCAATGAGGCGATGGGTAGCCAGGCTTACAGCACCACCCTGCGAATAACCCATGCAGAACGAGCGCCAGTCGCTCTTTATTGGCAGCAACTCATATTCGGTAGATTTCTCTGCCACGACCTTCTTATAGAGCTCCATTCCATACATTACTCCATCCAACACCTGCTGTGAAGTCAGACGCTGAGAAAGATAGGGATGAGGTCTGTCCTTGGTTACACCATAGCCCTCATAGTCGGGCATGATGATGATGCAATGGGCTGCATAGTTGGCATATTCTGTCGTATACTCGCTTCCATAATTACGTCCGGGCATGAATACTGCAAAGTTCTGGTCATCAGAAATGCCATCAGTTGTTGTGGGACGCTCGTGGTCGGAAGCAATGGTGATGTGGTTTAATATGTGTACGCTCTCAATGCTGTCCGTCTCCTGCCTGTCACTCGGTGTCCAGGCAACAAGAGCCGATGACAATACTATCTGCTCGCCCTTTATATTTACCGACGGGTAGTTGAAGGTATATACAGTGCACTCATTTTTCTCTCTGATCTTTGTAAGTGTCTCCGAAGGCATCACCTCCTGTGCCGAGACTGCCTGCACAGTCACCAGCAGCGACACAATCAGAATATTGAAGAATTTTCTCATACTAGTCTAGATTGTTTCATTTCTTATGTGTTTGGTTAGAGTAGTATATCTGCCGCAAAAATACGGTTTTTTCCACAAACCTCCAAATAAAAATGAACTTTTTTGGTATGTTAGCGTACACAGTACAAGTAGGGATAATATCTTTTCCATCTTACATTTGTCATTTCCCTGTTTTTGAAAGCTGTAATTGACACTTTTTCTGTTGTATTGGAGAAAAATAATTCCGCACCTTACAGTTGTAAAGCGCGGAAAAATTTTTATCTATAACCGTTAACCGTTAAACGTTCGCTCGGCTTGTCCGCTTGCATTAAGGGTTTGTACGCCCGACTAAAAGAATGGGTTTGTACGCCCGACTGCAAGAACACGTTAACCGTTATCTGGCTTCTTTACCAAACGTCCTCTTCGTTGTCGATGACGTCCTCTGGATTTACAGGAATTTTCGGTTCACTATCACTGAGGAGTTGTGTTAGCTTGATGTCAACGATTATTATATCTGGCTTTAAATATATCTTTTT